>RFQW01000671.1 GCA_009924765.1 Planctomycetota bacterium
GGCGCCGCGGTGGATCACCTGCCGCTTGATCGCATCGAACTGGTGCGCGCGGACATCCGCGATCACGCCGCGGTGAAGGCGGCCGTGTGTGGCTGCGCGCACGTGTATCACCTGGCCGCCGATCCCAACCTGTGGCGACGCGATCGCGACGCATTCGATGCCATCAATCATGTGGGTGCCGCGCACCTGATGCGTGCGGCCCTGGATGCCGGCGCCGCGCGCGTGCTGTTCGTGAGCACCGAAAGCATCCTCACCTCCAGGCAGTTCGCTGGCGGCGCGGTGGAAACCGTGCGCTTCCACGAGGAAGACATGCTGGGCCCCTACTGCCTCAGCAAGTTCCGCGGCGAGCGCGCGGCGTTCGAACTGGCGGAGGCTGGCGCGCCGGTGATCGTGTGCAGTCCCACGCTGCCGATCGGCCCGGGTGATCGTGGCCAGACGCCCCCCACGCGCCTGGCGGTGGCGTTCTGTCAGGGTCGCATTCCGGCGTATCTGGACTGTCGCTTCAATCTGATCGATGTGCGTGACGCCGCCGATGGTCTGGTGCGTGCCATGGAGCGTGGTCGAACGGGCATTCGCTATCTGCTTGGCGCGCACAACACGCGCCTGGTGGAGTGGCTTTCGGTGCTGGCGGATCTGGTGGGCCGACCCGCGCCGCGCTGGCAGGTGCCTTACGCGCTCGCGCTCACCACAGGATGGTTCAGTGAACGCTGGGCGGATCTGGTGTCGCATCGCATGCCCATGGCCACGGTGACGGGCGTGCGCCTGACGCGTCGATCGATGCACTTCGACGCGTCCGTCAGCACCCACGAACTGGGATTGCAGCCGCGATCCGTGCAGGCCAGCACCGCCGACGCGGTGGCGTGGTACCGAGCGCAGGGCTGGATCCCCGCCACCAACGCCTGAAATCGACGGCCTTGCCCGCGCGCGGCCGCACCGTACGATCGGCGCATGGCACGCGGACTGCTGCTTGTGCTCAGTGGCCCATCGGGCGTCGGCAAGACGACGATCGCGCACGAACTGCTCCGGCGGTTCGGTGGCCACTTCAGCGTCAGCTGC
>RFQW01000672.1 GCA_009924765.1 Planctomycetota bacterium
AGGCCTTCTTCCTTCACCTTGCGAACCAGCGTCTGCAGGTCGCGAAGGGTCAGGGTGAGGCGCTGCGCCGCATCCGACATGTCGTTGTACAGCTGCGGATCGTTCAGAAGGCGGCCGATGGTTCCCTCGCCGCTGTTCAGGCGCGTGAGGATGGCGTCCATCTGGTCGCTGAAGGTTGAGAAGTGTGCCTCGAGCGAGGGCGGGTTCGCCGGGTCGATCATGGCCACCTCGCCTGCCTGCGCGGCCGCTTGAATGCGAAGATCGATGCGTGAGCCACCGCCGAGCAGACCGGCCGAGATCGTGGGCTTCACGCTGGCGGGGATCGCCTGCTTGGCGTCGAGCTTCATCACGATCAGCACGGGCAGCGCCTTGCCGGATTCCAGCGTGATGCTGTCCACCTCGCCGATCGGCACGCCCTCGAGCATGATCTGACTGCCAACGCGCAGCCCCGAGGCGGCGTTCACGTGCAGCGGCACGCTGAAGCGGCGCTCCAGCAGGAAGGTGAGCTCGCCGAAGGCCAGCAGCAGGGCGGCCATGCCCGCGAGGGCCACCAGGGTGCACAGGCCCACCATGAAATTCTGCCAGCTGTGTCGCATGGGTGGAGAATCTATGCGGAAGCGGCGGCGCCGGGTTGGCGTGCCTGCACGCGGTTGATCTCGGCCAGTTCCTCGGGGTTCGCTTCGCCCTTCAGGAAGCGCGACACCACCGGGTCCTGCGAGGCGCGGAACACTTCGGGCCCGCCCTCGAGGCGAACGATGCCCTCGTGCAGCATCACCATGCGATCAGCCACCTTGAAGGCGCTCGCCAGGTCATGGGTCACCACGATGCTGGTGATGCCCATCTCGTCGGCCAGCTTCAGGATGAGCTCGTTGATCACGTCGCTGGTGATGGGGTCGAGGCCGGTGGTCGGCTCGTCGTACAGCACCACCTCGGGTTCCAGCACGATCGCGCGCGCCAGCGCCACGCGCTTGCGCTGTCCGCCGGAGAGGTCGGCCGGCATGTGTCGCAGCTTCTCCTCCAGGCCCACCATGCGCAGCACGCGCGCCACGCG
>RFQW01000673.1 GCA_009924765.1 Planctomycetota bacterium
GCGTCGCCTGATCGGGCGCACCCTTGTCCTGCTCCCCGAGTTGCCCTGTTCCGTTTGCTCCGGTCGCACCTTATCCCGTAACCACACGAGGTCAACCGCCAAGGTCGGCGAATGCAACGAAACATGGAATCTGAACGCCGCGGCTTCTCTGGCTCGCAGCAATGAAGCGAAAACAAGCAGCGATCAAACCCCCGATTCAGGTTGCCTGTTTCACGGACCCGATGGCGCGGAACTTGTCATAGCGAAGCCTGACAAGGGTTTCCGGTGCCACGCGCTGCAGTTCTCGGACTGAATCAACGATCCAGCCCTGCAGCCGATCGGCGGTTGCCTGTGGGTCACGGTGCGCGCCACCGTGCGGCTCCGGGATCACGGCGTCCACCAGTCCGTTCTTCAGGTTGGCTTCGGGCGGTGGCGGCAGCGGTGTTGGTCTGCTCGTTGGCCTTCTTCCACAGGATGGCGGCGCAGCCTTCGGGGCTGATGACCGAGTACCAGCTGTACTGAAGCATGGCCACGCGATCACCGACGCCGATGCCAAGCGCACCACCGCTGCCGCCCTCGCCGATCACGGCGCAGACGATCGGCGTTCGCAGGCGGCTCATCTCGCGCAGATTCACCGCGATGGCCTCGGCCTGACCGCGCTGCTCGCTGTCGAGACCCGGGTAGGCGCCCGGCGTGTCGATGAGCGTGACGATGGGCAGGCGGAACTTCTCGGCCAATTCCATCTTCAGCATGGCCTTGCGGTAACCCTCGGGATTCGCGCAGCCAAAGCGGCACTTGATGCGCTCCTCGGTGGTGCGGCCCTTGTGATGGCCCACCACCAGGCACTTCATGCTTCCGATGCGCGCGAAGCCGGTGACGATGCTGGGATCGTCGCCGTAGCGTCGGTCGCCGTGCAGTTCGCACCAGTCGCGGCAGATCATGCGGATGTAGTCGAGCGTCTGCGGGCGCTGCGGATGGCGCGCCACGCGCACGGTCTGCCACGGGGACAGGTTGGCGTAGGTCTTGGTGAGCAGGCTGTCGCGCGCCTGCTTCAGCGTGGCGATCTCGTCGG
>RFQW01000674.1 GCA_009924765.1 Planctomycetota bacterium
CGGCGCAAGTGTGAAGATGATGATCCCCGCCAACCCGGGTGGCGGCTGGGACACCACCGGGCGGGAACTGGGCAAAGCCCTGCTGGACGCCAAGGTCGCTGACACCGTGCAGTACGAAAACAAGGGTGGCGCGGCCGGCGCACTGGGGCTGGCGCAGTTTGTCAATTCCGCCAAGGGCGACCCCAATAGCATCATCATGACCGGCGCGGTCATGGTGGGCGGCATCATCACCGCCAAACCGGCGGTGGGCATGGAAAAAATTACCCCCATCGCCCGGCTGACCAGCGAATACAACGTCTTCGTGGTGCCTGCGGATTCGCCGCTGAAAACCATGAAAGATGTGGTCGAGCAAATGAAAAAAGACCCGGGCAGCGTCAAATGGGGCGGCGGTTCGCGCGGCTCCACCGAGCACATCATCCAGACCATCGAGCACGCGAAGCCCGGCACGCGCTGGGCCGTTGGCACCGAGATCCACCTGGTGAATCGCCTGGCGAAGGCGGCCGCCGCGCGTGACGTCTTCGTGCGGATCCTCTCCGACTGCCAGTGCCTCTGCACCACGATGTACCGCATCGACCAGCAGCACCTCCTGTGGGTGCTTGACGGAATTGCCGAGGGACGTTCCCCCAACGTGATCAGCGTGCATCCGGAGGCGAAGCGCCTGGCGAAGCTGGCGCTCGAGCGCATGCTGCGGAATTCGGCGCCCGCGGGGCAGGGCGCGGTGCGTTCGCGCGCAGCCGGCGCGGCGGCCCTCGTAGACTGACGGCGTGAACGACCACGCAGCACCTTCGGTTCCTCCCGCATCCCGTCGTCGCGGCGCGCGCATCCTGGCGATCGCGGGCGGCGCCCTTGCCCTGGTCCTTGGGCTCGTGGCGCTGGCGCCCACCTTCGTCAGCTGGGGCCTGTTCCGCGGCACCATCCTCGGTGCGGTGTCGGGGGCGGTCAACGGCACGGTCTCGGTCACGTCGCTCGATGTCGGCTGGTTCAGCGGCGTGAACGTGCGCGGGTTCACGATCGACGATCCGCCCATGGGCAACCGCGTGCAGGTGGATG
>RFQW01000675.1 GCA_009924765.1 Planctomycetota bacterium
AGCGCAGGGCACCGGCTTGTGTGCCGTTGACCAGCGCACGGGTACCGTCGGCGTTGACCGTGAACCACTCCACGTTCGCACCGCCACCACCTTCCATCCACAGCAGGCGGAACATGTAAACTCCCGCCTTCGTCGCCTCGAAGTAGAACTGCGTGTCCGAGCTGCCCCGGCCACCGTTGAACTCGCCCAACACTTGGGACTTCACGTTGTTCGTGGTGCCCACAGACACCTGGAACCCGTCGTCACTGTTCACGACCATCGCGTAAACCCCAGCGGCCGGGATTTCCACAAAGGTCAATACTTCGCCGGCGATGTTGTCGGTGCTGCCGTTGACACCCGGGATGCCCGGGATGCCTTCGTCGTTCACCGCCAACTCGCCCAGACCGCTGGCCTTGAAGTTACCAGCCTCGCCAGACGCCTGGTCGAAGTTCACGTAGTCGATCTTGAACACTCCGCCCACTTCACCCGAAGCATCATGCTCCGAAGCGCCCAAGGCACCGGCCAACTGCGACTCCGCAGCCGACAGCACCGTGCCAGCAGGACGGCCAGTCGCCAACTGATGCGTGCGCCAGTTCATGCCCGCCTCGGCACCAGTGCCAACCGCCGTCGCCAACTCAGCCGACAGCGTCGCATAGGTCGCCGCAGTGAAGCCGACCGTCTCGGTCAACGCTTGGCCCGCGGCCGTCGTGTAGGTGGCTTTCAGCGTGTGCCGCGATCCCGACGGGATCAGCGACGGGCTCGTGTAGCTCACCACCACCGTGTTGTCCACGCGGCGGACCGATGTGGCCGTGATGGCCGTGCCGTTGAGCTCCAGCTTGACGCCCGAAGACTCCTTCACCGTCATCCACGCCGCATCCGTCAGCACCGCGGTGATGACTTTCGGAGTCGTGCTCACGCTCAGGTAACCCGGAGCAATGAACGAGCCGTTCTCTTCCACCACGCGGCCCGTGTTGTCGGTGAAGCGCACCGTCACGTTCACCTTCGAGCGAGGCGCGAACACTTGCGTGCCCGTGTGGCTCACGAACACCCGCTCGCTCTCCGGATAGTTGT
>RFQW01000676.1 GCA_009924765.1 Planctomycetota bacterium
CTCCAGCCGTCGCACCGCCAGCCGGATCTTCGAACGTTGGCCATCAGGCCGAGCCAAGTCTGGCTCCGCCTGGCGCAGGTGTTCCGCGCATCGAACGCATGGTGGGGTGGCTGCGCATTGCGATCGCCACGCGGCAGGGAGCCGCGGCGGCCTCCGCGCTGATGCGGCGCGAGCAGGCGGCGATCCATCGGGTCGTGCAGCAGATTCCCCCAGCCGAGGCTGGCGTGCGAGTCCTTGTTCCGCGGCTGCGCGGGCTTGAAGACAGCAGTCGATGGTGGTCGGTGTGGATGACGCTCGATCACCTTCGCATCGTGAACGATTCGATCGCTGGGGTCATTTCGGTGCTCGGTTCCGAGCGCGCACCTGCAGGTCAGGTCAGCACCGCCGCGGTGAAGCCGTCGCCTGACGCGGGACCCGGAGTGCTTGCTGCATTCGACGCCTCATGCGACGCCATCGAGCGCGCCGTCGCCGAGCTGCCGCGACCAAGGTCAACGGAGCGCTTCGCGCATCCATGGTTCGGCCCGCTCGACACTGCCGGCTGGCACGCCATGGCCGCCATGCACATGAGCATCCATCTGGCCCAGTTGCATGCAATCGTGCGAGGACTGGCGTCACGCACCGCGGAGCGAGCGTGAGTCGCATCAAGCGTCGCTCCATCTGCCCGGTTGCCTGCTCGCTGGATCTGCTCGGCGATCGCTGGACGCTTCTCGTGATTCGCGACCTCTTCGCGGGCTTCGCCCGAGGGCATCGCCACCAACATCCTTGCCACGCGCTTGCAGGGCTTGCAGTCGGGCGGACTGGTCGCCACCGAAACATGCGCCGAGCGCGCGGGGGCGCTGCGATACCAGTTGACCCCGCGCGGGATGGCGTTGCTCCCGGTGCTCGGAGCGCTCAAGGACTGGGGGCTTGCGCACATTCCCGGCACCGAGGCGCGGATTCGCATCCCCGCGCGGCTCGATCGGAAGAAGCGGGGAGCGTGACAGGCACGAGACCCTGTCCGTGACACGCAGCACCGGCCCTGCGGTTGTCTCGCTCGTTCGACGCACTGAT
>RFQW01000677.1 GCA_009924765.1 Planctomycetota bacterium
GCCAACCTCACCGTGCGCCGCGGCGAGCTGGTCTGCCTGGTGGGTGAATCCGGCTCCGGCAAATCAGTCATTGCCCAGGCGGTGATGGGCCTGTTGCCCAAGGGGCAGCTGGTGGCCGAACGCGGCACGATCGCCTTGCAAGGCGAGGATGTGTTGCAGGCCACCCCCGACCGTTTGCGCGAATTGCGCGGCACCCGCATGGCCATGATGGTCAAGAAGGGCGACACGGTCAAGTGCGTGGTGCTCGACGTGGATCGCGAGAAGCAGCGCGTGGGCCTTGGCACCAAGCAGCTCAGCGAGGATCCGTGGGTCGAGGCCATCCCGAGCGCGTACCGCCCGGGCATGATCGTGAAGGGCCACATCACCAAGATCACCAACTTCGGCGTGTTCGTGGAGCTCGAGGAAGGCCTCGAGGGTCTGCTGCACATCAGCGAGCTGAGCGATCAGAAGGTGGAGAACCCGCTGGACGTCGTGAAGCCCGGACAGGAAGTCGACGTGAAGATCCTGCGCGTGGACACCAGCGATCGCAAGATCGGCCTCAGCCTCAAGCGCGCCCAGTGGGGTGCGGGTGCAGGCGCCGACGATCGCAGCAGCGAGCCGGTGGACGACTTCCCCCGCGGCAAGGCACCGACGCGCGGCGGCATGGACGACCACGGCGCGCTGGGCACGGACAAGATCAAGTTCTGATCGCGTCCAACCACTCCGAAACACAGCGACCCCGGCCATGTGCCGGGGTCGCTTTCTTTGGTGGTTTGGAGGGGGCCAGGGAACGTGACCCCCTTCGGAAGACCTGCACGGCCATCAACAGAGAGCCATGAAGCCCAGCAGTGCCAGCCCAAGCAGGCGGCGCTTGTGATCTTCAAGGTGCATCAATCGGTGGATGGAACGCATTGCGGATCTTCGGTTGCCTTGTCGGAGCCGCCCCACCACAAGGTGAAGACGGCTCCGGCTACGCTTGCACAATGCCCCGGATTTGGCGCTTGTCCATCGTGTCCGCGATCTTCCTTGCGCATTTCGCCGCGGCGGGCGATACGCGACCGTCGATGCCC
>RFQW01000678.1 GCA_009924765.1 Planctomycetota bacterium
GCCTCGCTGTTCGACGGCACCTACGACGAGTGGGAAGCCAAGCGCGCAGCCGATGCGAAGGCCGCAGCCGCGCCGAAGGAATCACAGCGTCGCGCGCCGACACCGGCCCCCGCCGCCAAGCCTTCGCCCAAGCCCGCCGAACCGAAGGGCAAGCGCTCGCCGCTCGACAACAAGAGCGCCGAGGAACTCGAGTCGGCCATCGCCCGCATGAACGCTCGCAAGACGGCGATCGACGAGGATCTGGTCAGCCCGGCGCTCGCGCGCGACCGCGCCAAACTCGACCGATTGCTGAAGGAGCGCGAGCAGCTCGAGAAGGACTTGGCTGGCCACGAGGAAGCGTGGCTTCGCAAGGCCGACGCAAGCGCCTGATCAGTCGCCGCGCATCCAGCCGGCGATCACCTGCACCAGCAGGTACACGTTCAACGAGACGATCACCGCGGTCACGAGCCAGGCCATCGCCTTCAGCCATGGCGCATTCACGAAACGCCTCATCTTGCGCGCATCACCCGTGAAACGCACCAGCGGCACCACCGCAAAGCTGAGCTGCAGCGACAGGATCACCTGACTCAGGATGAGCAGCTTGCCCATGCCGCGCTCGCCGAACATGGCCGCCACCACCACCGCCGGCACGATGGCCACGCTGCGCGTGAGCAGCCGGCGCATCCACGGCCGCATGCGCAGATCCAGGAATCCTTCCATCACCACCTGCCCCGCCAGCGTGCCCGTGAGCGTGGACGCCTGCCCCGAGGCGAGCAGCGCCACCGCGAACACCGTGCTGGCAAGCGGCACCCCCAGCACCGGCGACAGCAGCGTGTGCGCGTCGCTGATGTCCGCCACACCCTGATTCGGCGTGCCATGGAAGGCCGCCGCACTCAGGATGAGAATGGAGGCGTTGATGAAGAACGCACCCAGCAGCGCCACCGTGGAGTCGATCGTGGCGAAGCGGATCGCCCGCCGCTTGCCCGCGTCGCTGCGCTCGTAGGCCCGCGTCTGCACCACGCTCGAGTGCAGGTACAGGTTGTGCGGCATCACCGTGGCGCCCAGGAT
>RFQW01000679.1 GCA_009924765.1 Planctomycetota bacterium
GCCTCGTACTCGGCGCGCGTGTAGCCGCGGTTCATCAATCCAAGGATGCGGTCGCTGCCGCTCTGCGCCGGCGCGTGCAGATAGCGACAGATGCGCGGGCAATCGCGCATCACTTCCAGGATGTCGCGACCGAAGTCGCGCGGATAGCTGGTGACGAAGCGCAGGCGCTGGATCACGGGCACCTCGTCGTGGATGCGCTGCAGCAGCCGCGCGAAGGTGGTGACGCGCTTTCCAGCAGGAATCTCCGAGCGGAATGCGGCCAGGCCCGGCCCGATCTGCGGTGCCTCGCGGCCGCCCACGGTGACGGCCATGCCGTGTTCGTAGCGGTAGTGGTTCACCGTCTGTCCAAGCAGCGTGATCTCGATGGCCCCCGCATCGGCCAGGCGCTTGCACTCCTCGACCACGTGATCGGGCGGTCGGTGCACCTCGGCGCCACGCGTGTAGGGCACCACGCAGTAGGTGCAGAACTTGTTGCAGCCGCGCGTGATGCGCACCTGCGCGCTGTGCTTGCGGCGACCCTCGGCGTCGGGGTCGAAGGCGCGCGACAGGTCGAGCGTCTCCAGGTCATCCTGCACCGCGCTCAGCACCGCGCTTCGACGCGTGCGGTTGCCCGCCAGCGCCACGCGCTCAACCTGACTGGCGGCCTCGCTGCGGCGTGCGGCATCAAGCAGGGCGGGCAGGCGATCCAGTTCGCCCGGGCCGCACAGCACATCCACCTGGGGATAGCGGCGCAGCATGTCCAGGCCGTCGCGTTCGGCCATGCAGCCCAGCACGCCAAGCAGCACCTGTTCACCCTGCGCCTTGCGCTTGCCCACGATGCCGATGCGGCTGTAGGCCTTGCTCTCGGCGTGCTCGCGCACGCTGCAGGTGTTGAACAGCACCACTTGCGCCTGATCGGGGTCATCCACGAAGGCGTAGCCCAGGCGCATGAGCTGCCCGCGCACCAGCTCGGAGTCGAGCTCGTTCATCTGGCAGCCGAAGGTTTCGAGGTAGACCGGGACGCCGCTCATGGGGAAGGGGGCGAGTCTAGGGGAAGGCGGATTCCC
>RFQW01000680.1 GCA_009924765.1 Planctomycetota bacterium
GCCGCTGCTTAAGCCGGCCAAGGTGCATCACTTGCGCAATCGTCTCGTCGAGCCCGAGGAACGTCTCGACTGGCAGCTTGCTCCAATGCGTGCCCGGGCGGAACGATGCAGGCCGCAGCACGTCATAGCCCTCAGCCTCGCGCGCCGCTGCCCATTCCTCCCACTTGCCTTGCCGCTCCAAAGACTTCTGCGAGCGCGGCCCGAGGTCGATGTCATCGAGCAGCGCCTGCGCCTGTTCGAGATAGGCCTGATCGACCGTTTCATGGTCTTGCGCTTGGCGATCTTGTCGAGCCGCGCCTGCGCCGCCTGCACTTCGTCAAGCGCTGCCTTGGCCTCGGCAAGGAGCGCTGACGAGAGCATCTGCTGCTGCTTGAACCGCTGCGCCTCGTCGAACTTGCCAGAGAGCAGCGCCTTCTCTGCCTCGCGCCCAGCCTTCGCCACCGCGCGCGCATGGCGCTGAATTGCACCCGGCGTGGCTTCCTCGGACACCGTGCCGCCGCGCACTTTGCCCCGCGCCCATTCCCGCGCGATCTTGTACGGCGTCGGTCGCTGCCCGGTCTTGCGCGAAAGCAGCCTGATCTCGGTCGCCAGCACTTCGCCTGCGAGTTCGCCATTCACCGCAGCGATGGCTTCCTGTTCGATCGACCCGTCGTTGAAAGGATCATCGCCATGGCGGCGTTGCATCTCTGCATCAGCCGCCTGATCGATCATCCGCGCCCGCATCGTCCGCTGATCACCTCCTTCCCGTGCTTGCCTGTGCTGGCGCTCAGCACCGATCAGGACTTCGATCATCTGTTGGCCGGATTCGAAACCGGCCATTTCGGCAATGCTGTCTGGATTGGCACCGCCTTCCTTCCAGATAGGCGGCACACGTTTCGGAAGCAGGTCAGTTACGTCCTGCCCCATGCGGTCCTGCAGCCATTCCAGCGAAAGCGGCGTGTCCTTCATCAGCCGCAGCGACTTGAGGACCGGGGAGTCGTCGAGGCGTGCAGCCTCATCGGCCACGACGCCCTTGCGCTCGTCGTTGTAGGCCTTGGTC
>RFQW01000069.1 GCA_009924765.1 Planctomycetota bacterium
CGCCACCTGAAGCAGATGCGCCACTGGTAGTTCACGCGGATGGAGTGGAACCCCTCCAACGTGCCGTGCAGTGCCTGGAGGCGGTTGCCTGGCGGGCGCGTGAGATCGTGCAGGTTGTCGGCGGCGTCGAGCATCATGAGCTTGCGGAGGGCGGATCGCTGCAGGGGGTGCGAGAGTCCCTTCACGACATCGCCGTGAAAGAGCCGTTCGGTGCGCGTGTCGCCAAAGGTGATGATCACGCGGCGACAGTAACGCGCCGCGTGAATATACCGGCCGGACGGGCTGATTTTCCATCAGAAAGCCGAATGAATTTGCGGCGGCGCAGGCCAGCCGGGCGGGAAATCCATTCACTTCACGGAATTTTCGCACGTTGTGCGATTTCGTTGCCATGCACGATTACACTTTCACCGTGCTCGACACCGCTCCCGAAACCTTGCGCATGCAGGCACAGCTCATGCAGCAGCTTGCTCCCGAGCAGCGGCTGCGGCGGGTGTTTGCGTGGTCGGCCGACCTGCTGCAGGCATCGCGGGCGGCGTGGCTGCGGGGCGATGAGGCAGGCGCGGCACCCGAGCATGACCGCCTGCAAGCGTGGCTGCATGCGCAGCACGGGCATGCGATCACGCCCGGCTTTGTTTCGGCGCATGCGGCATGGTTGCGTCGACAGGTTGCGATGACCGGCGCGAGGTGATCGATCGTGACCGCGAGTGAGCCAAGCGATCCGGGAGGCGAGATGATGACGGCGCTGCATGCACTGGCCGCAGTGCTGGATGCGCTGCGGTTGCCCTACTACGTCGGGGGCTCAATCGCCAGCTCGATTCATGGGGTGATGCGTGCCACAGCTGACATCGATGTGGTGGCCCGACTTCAGCGCGGGGATGGCCGCCGATTGGTCGCGAGCCTTGCCGAAGATTGTCATGGCGACGCCGAGTCGGCGGAGAATGCGATTCGCGACGGGCGCCCCTTCAATCTCATTCACTTCCAGACGATGCTGAAGTTCGACTTCTTCCCGGAGGGCGCGGATCCGCTTTCGCAAGCGGCGATGGAGCGGGCGCGTTCGCTCACCACCGGCGTGCGTGTGGCCACACCGGAGGACATTCTGCTGGCGAAGCTGCGGTGGTACCGCGACGGGGGCCAGGTTTCGGACAGGCAGTGGGGTGATGTGCTGGGCGTGCTGCGTGCGCAGGGCAAGTCGTTGGATCGCCGCTATCTCGGCGGCATGGCCGACGCGCTTGGACTGCAGGCTCTGTTGGCGCGCGCGATGCTTGACGCGTAGGCGAGTGACGCGCCGCGTGCCATTTGGCCAAACGAAAGGGGACGGACCGTGTGGCCCGTCCCCTTGGGTTTCTCAACTCAATCTGGCTCGCTCGCTCACCGATCGAGCAGCATCTCGGCATAGGTGGGCAGCGGCCAGATGTCGGCCGGGGTCCACTTCTCGATGCTGTCGCAGATGGTGCGCACCTTGGTCATGGCGGACACCACCTCGTCGCGGCACTGACGCATGTGCTTGGCCGTGTCGTCGAACTCCTTCGACTCGGCCTTGTCCAGCTCGGCCAGCGCGCCGCGCAGCGACGCCACGCTCTGCACCCAGTGGCGCAGCGCCAGCTCCTCGTCGGGGCACTCCACGCCGGCGGCGCGGCTGCTGCCGACCGCGTCGGCCAGTTCGCACTGGGCGCGCGTGGCGGCGGGCAGGATCTGCGTGCGAACCATGGTGGCCAGCGTGCGGGCCTCGATGCCCACCACGGTGACGTACAGCTCCATCAGCACTTCCGCGCGTGCATGCAGCTCCTTGGGGCTGAGCACGCTGTACTTGTTGAACAGGTCGCGCGCCTTCTTGCTGTCGAAGGCGGGCAGCGCCTCGGCGGTGCTGCGCATGTTGGGCAGGCCGCGCTTCTCGGCCTCCTTGTGCCACGCCTCGCTGTAGCCGTCGCCGTCGAAGCACACGCGGCGGTGCTTCTTCACGATCTCCTTCAGCACGCCGCGCACGGCAGCGTCGAGCTTGGCGGCGCTTGGGTTCTTGCCGGCCTTCTTCTCGATCTCGGTGGCGACGAAGTCCAGGCTTTCCGCGATGATGGTGTTCAGCACGGTGTTGGGCCACGCCACGCTGGCGGTGCTGCCCACGGCGCGGAACTCGAACTTGTTGCCGGTGAAGGCGAAGGGGCTGGTGCGGTTGCGATCGCTCGCCGCGCGCGGCAGCAGCGGCAGGGTGCTGGCACCCAGATCCAGTTCGCCGCCCTTGATCGTCTTCTTGGGTCCTGCGCCCTCGAGCTGGTTCAGGATGTCGGTGAGCATGCTGCCGAGGTAGATGCTCATGATCGCCGGCGGAGCCTCGTTGGCGCCCAGGCGGTGATCGTTGGCGGCGCTGGCGATGCTGGCGCGCAGCAGGTCGGCGTGCGTGTCCACCGCGCGGATCACGCCGCACAGGAAGGTGAGGAACTGCAGGTTGTGGTGCGTCTCCTCGCGGGGATCAAGCAGGTTGATGCCGGTGTTGGTGGCCAGGCTCCAGTTGTTGTGCTTGCCGCTGCCGTTCACGCCGGCGAAGGGCTTCTCGTGCAGCAGGCACTCGAAGCCGTATTCGCGCGCGGTCATCTTGAGCACGTGCATGCACACCATCTGGTGGTCGCAGGCGATGTTCGAAAGCTCGAAGGTGGGCGCGATCTCGTACTGACCGGGCGCCACCTCGTTGTGGCGGGTCTTCACGGGCACGCCAAGTTCGAACAGGCGATGCTCGACGGCTGCCATGAAGCTGATCACGCGATCGGGAATGGCGCCGAAGTAGTGGTCATCCAGCTGATGGCCCTTGGGGGGCATGGCGCCCACCAGCGTGCGGCCGGTGATCATCAGGTCGAGGCGCGCCTTGTACAGCTCGCGGTCGATCAGGAAGTATTCCTGCTCGCAGCCCAGCGTGGCCACGACCTGGTTCACGCCCTTGTCGGTGCCGAAGATCTTGAGCACGCGCATGGCCTGCTCGCTGACGGCGCGGATGCTGCGCAGCAGCGGCGTCTTCTTGTCGAGCGCCTCGCCGGTCCAGCTGACGAAGGCGGTGGGGATGCACAGCGTGGTCACGCCGCTTGGATTGCGCAGCAGGAATGCCGGGCTGGTGGGATCCCATGCGGTGTAGCCGCGCGCCTCGTAGGTGTCGCGGATGCCGCCGCTCGGGAAGCTGCTCGCATCGGGCTCGCCCTGGATGAGCTGGCTGCCGGAGAGCTTCTCGATGGCGGTGCCATCACCGAGGATGCTCAGGAAGGCGTCGTGCTTCTCGGCGGTCATGCCGGTGAGCGGCTGGAACCAGTGGCAGTAGTGGGTGGCGCCGTTCTCGATGGCCCAGTCCTTCATGGCCACGGCCACGGTGTTGGCCACGGCGGGGTCGAGCGTGCGGCCATCCTGGATGGTCTTCTGCAGGCTGCTGTGCACATCGCTTGGCAGGCGCTTCAGCATGGTGTCGCCGCTGAAGATCAGGTTGCCGTAGACATCACTGGCACGGGCTTGCGGAATGTTGTGCACGAAGTTCTCCTGGTGGCTGATACGCGACATGGCCGTCTCGTTCCTTCGATTGGGGGCTGCGCTCCGTACCCGGCGATCGGTTACGGATCCGGCGAGCATAGCGGAGGCGAGATTGCGGAACAGCCGTGTTTTTTGGGGAATCCGCTGGCCGCGCGAAGGCGTGGCCCGGGGCTAGCCCAGCATGGTGCGGCGGCGCTTGAGGTAATCCCACACCACGAAGCGGTCGAGTTCCTTGCCGCCCACGAAGGCCACGCGGCCGCCGGTGCGCTCGGCCAGGCGTCGCGCGAAGCCAACATCCTCTTCGCCCTGATTCCAGCTGGGCAGCAGGATGATGTTGATCACGATGCCCTCGCGGCGGCAGCGCTCGCCCTCGCGCATGGTGGCTTCCTCGGTGCGTGCGTGCGGCGGGTACAGCATAAAGCATGAACAGCGTGTTGCCCTCGAAGTGCGCGGTGGGCAGGCCGTCGGTGATGAGAATCACCTGGCGATTGGGCGTGGGTTGCGCGGACAGGAACTGGCGAGCGAGCTGCAGCGAGCGCTGGATGTTGGTGAAGTGCAGCGGCAGGTGCGACTCCAGGATCTTGGGGTCGCTCATGTCCGCCTTCAGTCGCACCACGGGGCTGTGGATGGTGACGGGCTTCGGCAGCAGGCCGGTGACATCGCCGGGCGCGCACGGTTTCGCCAGCGTGTACATCTCGATGAACTGCAGGAAGTCGCCCGGGTATTCGCTGCGGATCAGGCCATCGAGCGCCAGCGCCATGCGCTTGCAGTTGGCGTGCATGCCGCCGTAGCGCATGCTGCCGCTCATGTCCATGATGACCGCGGTGGCGGCCTTTGGACTCTTGCGCGTGCGATGCACCTGCATGTCCTCGGGACGCAGGCGCAGGGGGCCGGCGGGTCGTGGACCGCCGCCGCGCTCGGCGCTTTCGCGCAGCAGCGCGTTGGTGAAACTCTGCGGAAGATCGAGGCTGCTGGCCGCGTCGCCGAACTGCCAGTCGCGCGTGGTGGGCAGCTCGATGGCGCCGTCTGGGCTGTCCACGCCAGCGTGTCGACCGCTGCGCGCGTTCTGCAGGTCTTCGAAGATCGTTTTCAGCAGGCCCTGCTGGTACAGGCGAAGCGCCTTCGGCGACACGCGCCAGCCTTCGGGGCCGCGCTCCAGGCCTTCGCGTTCGGCGGCCTGCCGCGCCAGTTCCTCGATCTGCTTGGCGATGCGCGACAGTTCGCTCATCTGGTTCTCGTCGGCGAACTGCGCCAGCGCGTCCATGTCGATGCGGCCCACGCGCGCGTCCTTCATGGCCTGCTCGAGCTGCTTCAGCAGCTGGTCGATGGTCTCGAGTTCTTCCTTGATCTCGAGCGCCTTGGTCACATCCATTTCCTGGCGGCCGGTGAAGGCGTAGCGCGAGGCGAGCTGCTCCACCTGATAGCGCTCGCTCAGGCGCTCGATCAGCGGCAGCAGGCGGCGCGCGAACAGGCTGCGTTCATCTAGGCGATACCACAGGCGCAGCTGCTCCTCTTCCACATGCTTGCGGAAGTGCGGCTCGATCTCCTTCGGTGCCTGCATGCCGGCGGCCAGTCCGTGGAAGGCTTCTCGCGCCAGCGTGCGGGCGTGGCTTGATTCGTAGGTGCTCAGGATGCGGCGCTTGCGCTCTTCCAGCATGGCGCGCAGGCTTTCGAGGCTGGGACCCAGGCCCTGGATGCTGGCTGGATCGATGTCGATCGCGTTGGCCAGTTCCGCGTCGGTGAATTCGCGCGTGGAGCCGTGCATGAGCAGGTGCTCGAATGCGGCGCCAAGCGCATCGCCGCCCGGCTTGGCCGCGGGCGGAAACGTCACGGGGTCGTAGCCGAGGTAGGTGTGGATCACGCCACCAAGCGGCGGCAGGTCATCGGGCGTGGTGGGTGTGGGATCGGGCATCGCCCTCACCGCACCTGGTAGGTGATGCGTCCGTGCTTCTCGCTGCGCGACACCTTGTCGGTTGCGTGCAGTCCGGCCAGCACGAATTCCACGCAGCTGGCGCGCACGGCCGCGTCGCTGGCGCTGTTCACCTCGAAGGCCTTCTCCCATGCGGGGGGCACGCGCTGCAGGCGCTCGGCGTACTGCGTGCTTGGAAGCTGGTCGCCCACCTCCACCTTCACGCCCTTGGAGAAGATCTCGGCGATCGCCTCCATGCCGTGCTGATCCACGTATTCCTGGAACACCGCACCCACGGCTTCCGTGACCAGCGCATCGATCACCTGACGCTCGGTCATCTGGTGGCTGCCCATCAGGTCGAGTTCCAACTTGCCTGCGCCGCTGCTGGCTAGATGCGCCAGATCACTGATGCGCGGCACGGCCGGCTTTTCGCCAAGCTGGATGGCGCGACGACGCGCGCTGGCCACCATGGTGCGCCAGTTGCTTGCGCTGAAGCGCGCGCTGACGCCGCTGGCGTGATCCACGAAGCGGCTCTTGCGCGCCTGGATGCTGACCTGCTCGATGATGGCGTCCATGAATGGCGGCACCTTCACGGGCCAATCGCCACCGAGGTCGATGCCCGCTTCCTGTCGCGTGATCGCCTCGCCAAGCGCGCGCTCGAGCGGATAGTGCGTCTGGATCACGCTGCCGATGCGGTCCTTCAGCTGCGGGATCACCTTGCCGCTGCGGTTGTAGGTGGTGGGGTTGGCGCTGAACAGCACCAGGATGTCGAGGTCGAAGCGGATGGGGTAGCCGCGGATCTGCACGTCGCGCTCTTCGAGCACGTTGAACAGGCCCACCTGCACCAGCTCGTCGAGGTCGGGCAGCTCGTTCATGGCGAAGATGCCACGGTGCGTGCGCGGGATCAGGCCGAAGTGCAGCGCCTGCTCGCTGCCCATGGCTTCGCCTGCGGCGAGCTTGCTTGGGTCGATCTCGCCCACCACGTCGGCGAACTTGGTGCCGGGTGCCAGACGCTCGGCATAGCGATCCTCGCGCTTCCACCACGCGATGGGCACGCGCTCGGGTGGCAGCGTGGCAAGCATGTCGCGACCAGCGCGGGTGATCGGCTTCTCGGGGTCTTCATGCACCGGGCAGCCGGGAATGTCGAGGTACGGCACCCACGGATCCAGAAAGCGCACCAGTGCGCGCATGAGTCGGCTCTTGCCCTGACCCTTTTCGCCAAGAAACAGCATGTCGTGGCCCGCAAGGATGGCGTGCGCGATTTCGGGCAGCACCGTGCTGTCGTAGCCCAGCACGCCAGGGAACAGCGTCTCCTTGGCGGCCAGCATGCGCGTGAAGTTGTCGCGCAACTCGCTCTTCACCGGACGGCTCTTCCAACCACTGGCGCGCAGTTCGGCCAGGGTGCGGATGGTGGGGGGCGTGGTGGCGTCGAGGGTGCGGGGCATGGGGTGGCATTCGCCAGCGAGGCGCCGATGGATGCGACAGGATGCGCTGCCCTCGCGAAGGGCGAAACGGGCTGTTTCTAGCGATCCTGACCGCGGTGATCACGCGGCGCGCCGAAGGCCTGGCTGCCCAGCCATCCCTTCCACCAGAAGTAGCCCATGAAACCGGCGGCGGTGAGCAGCATCAGTCCCAGCGCGAACGGATAGCCGTAGTGCCAGGTGAGTTCCGGCATGTTCCATGGGCTGTCCGGATGGAAGTTCATGCCGTACACGCTGGCGATGAATCCCAGGGGAATGAAGATGGTGGCCACGATGGTGAGGAACTTGTTCACCTCGCCCAGGCGGTTGCTGGTGGCGGTGAGATAGATCTCCATCAGGTCGCTGGCCATGAAGCGGTCCGTCTCCATCAGGTCCATCAGGCGCGCCACATGGTCCTGCGCGTCGCGGATGTAGGGGCGCAGTTCGTGGCCGTACAGGCGCTCGATGGAGGCCATGGCCGACACCGCATCGCGCATCGGCCACACCGCGCGGCGCATGCGCAGCAGATCCACCTTGATGGCGCGGATGTCGTGGATCTGCTC
>RFQW01000681.1 GCA_009924765.1 Planctomycetota bacterium
GGCAAGACCATCATCAGCAGCTACGAGGCGATGGTGCTTCCCAAGAAGCCCGAGAGCATGGTGGTGGTGGGCAGCGGCGCCATCGGCATGGAGTTCGCCTACTTCTACAACGCCTTCGGCACCAAGGTGACCGTGGTGGAGATGGTGGACCGCATCCTGCCGCTGGAAGACGCCGACATCAGCAAGGCCGCGCAGAAGATCTTCGAGAAGCAGGGCATCACCTTCCGCACGGGTTGGGGCACCAAGGCCATCGAGAAGACCGGCAAGGGCGCCAAGGTCACGCTGGAGAGCGCCGCCGACAAGAAGACCGAGACCATCGAGTGCGAGGTGGTGCTGGTGGCCATCGGCGTGCAGGGCCGCACCGACGGCCTGTTCGACGCCAGCCTGGGCCTGAAGATGGACAAGGGCCTGATCGCCACCGACTACCGCGAGAAGAAGGACAAGAGCACCTACCAGACCAGCGTGCCGGGCGTGTACGCCATCGGCGACGTGATCGGTCCGCCGGCGCTGGCGCACGTGGCCAGCGAGGAGGCCGTGGTGGCGGTGGAGCGCATGTTCGGCCATCACACCATCGGCATCGACTACGACGCGATTCCCGGCGCGACCTACTGCAACCCGCAGGTGGCCAGCGTGGGCATGACCGAGGCGCAGGCCAAGGAGAAGGGCCTGAAGTACCACGTGGGCATGTACCAGCTGAAGAGCCACGGCAAGGCGATCGCCGACGGCGCCAACGAGGGCGTGGTGAAGGTGATCACCAGCGAGCCGTACGGCGAGATTCTTGGCGCGCACATCGTGGGCGAGAACGCGAGCGAGCTGATCCACGAGATCTGCGTGGCCAAGCGACTCGGCCAAGCGACTCGAGGCCACCGCCGAGGACATCATCACCACCATGCACGCGCACCCGACCATGGCCGAGAGCATCCACGAAGCGGTGCTGGCGACCGAGGGTCGCATGATCCACGGCTGAGTCCGCGTAACAGGGACGGGGGTCGTTACTGGAACCTGATCGCTCGCGCGCAAGCGAGGGATCCCGGTGAT
>RFQW01000682.1 GCA_009924765.1 Planctomycetota bacterium
CGCACCAGACCATCGGCGGCATCACGCACATCGATCAGGTTGAAGCGGCAGTCGAGGTACGCGGGAATGCGGCCCTGACAGAACGCCACCGCCAATCGCGTGGGCGGCGTCTGGCCGCGATCGCCGGGGCCGATCGGCAAGGTGGGACTGCACACGATCACGGGCGCGCCTGATTCCGCCAGTTCGAACGCCGCGCGCTCGCCGCGGAATTTGCTGAGGCAATAGGGACCAAGCATGTCCTGCTCGCGGAAGCGCACGGTTTCCACCGCGCCACCGGCGAACTGCCGGGAGGTGAGGATGCTTTCGGTGCTCACGAACAGCACGCGCGCGGCGCCTGCATCCAGCGCGGCTCGCATCAGATGCACCGCGCCAACATGGTTGATGGCATCGAACGCCTCGCGATCGCGTCGCCACAGGTTGGGATCGGCGGCCAGGTGATACACGCGCGCACATCCACGCACCGCCGCCTTCACCGCGGCCTGATCGCGAATGTCCACCAGTTCGATGCGATCAAGCGGCAGGTGATCCACCGCGGCGCCTGGGCGCTCGAGCACACGCACACCTTCGCCGCGCTCCACCAACTGCTGCACCAGATGTGATCCGATGAAACCGGCGCCTCCGGTGACCAGATTCACGCCAGCACCCCGGGTGGCAGCGCATCGGCCATGTCCTGCAGATGCTTGCGCGCGGGGGCAAGGCGCTTGCTGCTGATGCGGTCCACCATGGCGATCACCGCGCGATTGATGGGGCAGGGCAGGGTGCCCGCGATGCGCACCAGATGGCCGTTGTAGGCATCCATCTCGGTGCGGCCGCTTCCCATGTCGGGCGCCATGCTGCAGTAGGTGCCGCGCAGCGACGGGCGGAAGAAGTGACTCATCAACTGCGGCAGCAGCGGCGTGCGCAGGATGCGCGCCACCACATCGGGGTGGAAGGGGCCGATGCGGGCGAGCGGCACGCCGGCATGACGAAGGATGGCGTGGTTCTCGAGCAGCAGCGCGAAGAACAGCCGGTTGGCCAGCGGATCGGTGAGCAG
>RFQW01000683.1 GCA_009924765.1 Planctomycetota bacterium
CGACGCGAACATCGAGGATCTGGTGATCTGCCCCGTGCTCGAGTACTTCACGCCGAAGCCGCACACGGAAACCGAGCATGGTCTCACGAAGGACCGTTCGCTCGCGAGCCGTCACTCGCACGAGATCGACGACATCGACCGGCTGCTCATCCGGACGCTGCAGGTCAACGGCCGCGCCAGTTTCGCCGAACTGGCCGAGTCAAGCGGCATCTCCGCCACCAGCGCTGCCGATCGCTTCCGTCGACTGCTCGCCGAAGGCGTGGTGAAGATCGTCACGCTGCCCAGTCCAGCGCGCATCGGCAATCTGGTGCGCGCCACCGCCTGCATCCGTGTGAAGGGCCCGTTCCGTAAGGTGCTTGAGCAGGCAGCATCCATTCCTGGATCGCTGTGGCCCTGCGCAACAGCGGGTCCGTTCGGCGTGGTGATGGACTTCGCGTGCCAGGATGAGCAGGCGATGAACGACATGCGCGCGCGGTTGATGGCGATTCCAGGCGTGACCGGCGTCAGTCTTTCCCTGCACCGCAAGGTGCTGCGGGACGATCTGGCGTGGGGTCTCGATGACGCGTCCAAGCCCGCGCCAGACGCCTGAATCGCTGGCATTGCGCGCGGCTACCTTGCGCGCATGCGCGACATCTCGTTGAACGAAGTCCAGGCCGCCGCCGCACGCATCCAGTCCATGGTGCGGCGAACGCCGCTGCTTGACGGCGGCGAGCTTTCGCGCGAAGCCGGCGTGACGGTGCGCCTGAAGATGGAATCGATGCAACGCACGGGCAGCTTCAAGTTGCGCGGCGCGAGCAACGCGGTGGCGCTGCTGGATGCGGTGGCGGTCGATCGCGGCGTGGCCACGCACTCCAGCGGCAATCATGCGCTGGCGCTGGCCACGGCTGCCCGCGCCAAGGGCTACCCATGCACGGTGGTGATGCCCAGTGATGCACCTCGATCGAAGCGCGAGGCGGTTGCGGCGGCGGGCGCGCAGATCGTGCCGTGCGAGCCCACCATGCAGTCGCGCGAAGCGACGCTGGCCGA
>RFQW01000684.1 GCA_009924765.1 Planctomycetota bacterium
CGCAACGAGCTCGAGATCCTCGAGGCGCACCTGCAGCTTGCGAGCGACCACGGACTGCTGGTGCTGGTGCATACGCCGCACCTGGAGGACAAGCTGAAGGGCACGCGCCTCATCCTCGACGCCATCAGGCGCTTCCCGAAGCTCGATGCGGGTCGCGTCCTCATCGACCACGTGGAGGAGCACACGGCGAAGCTGGTGCTCGACCGCGGCTTCTGGTGCGGCATGACGCTCTACCCGGACACCAAGTGCACGCCGCAGCGCGCGGTGGACATCATCGAGTGCTACGGCAGCGAGCGCATCTGGATGAATTCCGCGGGCGACTGGGGGCACAGCGACCCGATCGCGGTGCCGAAGGCACAGATGGAGATGCGCCGGCGCGGGCACCTGGAGAGCCTGGTGCGGAAGGTGACGTTCGAGAATCCCGAGCGATTCCTCTCGCAGTCCGGGCGCTTCAGCGCGGCACCGCTCCGTCCCACTGCGCCCGACATCACGCGCTGAGGCAATACGCCATGGAACGCAAGGCACCGCCACCGCACCACGCACCGCACGCCGCGCAGGGCCACCACGCGCACCTGGCGCATGACGGTGCGCAGTCGCGCCGCTGGCTGGTGCTCCTGGCGATGACCGGCAGCCTGGCGATGATCTTCGTCGACATGACGGTGGTGGGTGTCGCCCTGCCCCGCATTGGCAGCGCGGTGGGGATGAGCGACACCGAGCAGACGTGGATTGTCACGAGCTACCTGCTGACGCTGGCGTCGCTCATGGCCATCGGTGGCCGCATCGGCGACCTGGTGGGCAAGGTGCCTGCGTTCGTGGCGGGCGTGGTGGGCTTTGCGCTGGCAAGCGTGGTCTGCGCCAACGCGCAGGACGGCACGCAGATGATCGTGGGTCGCGTGCTGCAGGGGCTTTCCGCGTGCCTCATGCAGCCGGCGTCGAGCGCGCTGGTGATCGGCGCCTTCGCGCCTGGCGAGCGCGGCAAGGCAATGGCCGTCTACGTGGGCATCCCGCTCATGTTCATGGCGCT
>RFQW01000685.1 GCA_009924765.1 Planctomycetota bacterium
GTGCGCGCCAAGGTGGCCCCACTCACGCGCGACCGCAGCCCTGCGCCCGACATGCAGGCGATCGCGGACGCCATCGCGGCGGGCGCATTCGCGGCTTGATTCGCCTCGTCGGCGCGTGACCGGGCGGGTCGATCCGATCGATCGACTCGGCTACAGTGGCCGCATGAGCACGCACGCCACCACCGAGGCAACTCGCATCATCCGCGCACCGCGCGGCACCCAGCGAACCTGCAAGACATGGGCCGCCGAGGCTGCCATGCGCATGCTGATGAACAACCTCGATCCCGAGGTTGCCGAGCGACCGCAGGATCTGGTGGTGTACGGCGGCCGCGGTCAGGCGGCGCGCAACTGGGCGTGCTTCGACGCCATCGTGACCAGCCTGCAGTCGCTCGGAGCGGATGAAACGCTGCTGGTGCAGAGCGGCAAGCCGGTGGGCGTGGTGCGCACGCACGCCGACGCGCCGCGCGTGATGATCGCCAACTCCAACCTGGTGCCGCACTGGGCCACGCAGGAACACTTCGATGATCTGGCCGCGCGCGGACTGATGATGTTCGGCCAGATGACCGCGGGCAGCTGGATCTACATCGGCACGCAGGGCATCGTGCAGGGCACCTACGAGACGTACGCGGAGTGCGCACGCCAGCACTTCGGCGGCACGCTGAAGGGCACGCTGAACGTGACCGCCGGCTGCGGCGGCATGGGCGGCGCGCAGCCGCTGGCCATCACCATGAACGAGGGCACCTGCCTGATCGCCGACGTGTGCATGGAGCGCCTGAAGAAGCGCGTGCATGACCGCTATCTGGACGAGGTGCACGAGGACCTGGACAAGGCGATCGACCGCGCCGTGGAACTGAAGAAGCGCGGCGAGGCGATCAGCGTGGGCGTGCTCGCCAACGCGGTGGACCTGCTGGCGCGACTGAAGGCGCGCAAGATCGTGCCCGAGACGCTGACCGACCAGACCAGCGCGCACGATCCGCTGGAGGGCTACTACCCGCAGGGCATGACGCGCGACGCGGCCGACGCC
>RFQW01000686.1 GCA_009924765.1 Planctomycetota bacterium
TCCGTGCGTGATTTCGTGATGCGAGACAGCGCGGCTTAGCCCGCGTTGCGCTTGCCGTTTCGCAGGCCCAGCGCTTCCACGCACGGGCGACCCGCGCCGATCAGCAGCGATGCCTGACCCGTCACGACCGCGGTGAGCATGTATCGACCGGGCGCCAGCACCAGGTCTTGCGCGTCCGGGCCGCGAGCGGTCACATCGGGCACCAACAGCGAGCCGAATCCATCCCATACACTCACTTCCACGTAGCGTCCCTGCGCAAGGGCCCACAGCGGCATCGACGCGCCGTTCGCGTTCTGCACAAGCCAATGCACCTCGATTTCAGCGCCTGCTCCGGTCCGGCCATTGCCGCGTGGAAATGGTCTTCCGCCATCAGCAGCGTGACGCCAGCACCCGAGTCATCGGGACGCAGCGTGAAGGTGCGAGGCTCGCCGGTCACCTGCAGGACCTCGCGGCGAACCTGCGGTTGGCCAGGCAGGCACACCACCATGTCGGCCTGGATGGGGCGAATGCATCGATCAGTGGCAGGTGCCGCGTTTGCGATGAGGTTGCTGTGGAGCATTCACAGGTAGAAACGCGTTTTGCGTCTTGGACCCGTCAGGATGTGGCGAAATCGGTCACAAATTCATGCGACGGGGGATCTTGGCAAATTTCCGCTTCGGCATGACGTGATGCTGCGTCAGTTCTCGTTTCTCCTGATGCACGGACCTGTCCGCCCCCTTTTGCGGGCGGGTTCGGAGCCCGCACTTGAGCCGAATCCGTTGTCGGCTACCCCCGGCGTCCCCTCTTTCGCCGGGGGTTTTGCTTTTTGGGGCCTGCGCGGGGTTTGTGGAACACCGTTTGACTCTCATCCGAAGGCCGCTGATAATTGCGGACTCGCCGTACCTCGCCCAGAGCGGGTCCCGGTTCCACCACGAAACCAAACCACCCCACGGAACCACAGACGTGCCATCGAAGAAGCCAGTCAAGAAGTCGGCCCCCAAGGGCAAGACCGTCAAGGCCGCCGAGACCGCGAAGTCCAAGCCG
>RFQW01000687.1 GCA_009924765.1 Planctomycetota bacterium
GGCCGGCAAGAGCACCTACATCCGCCAGAACGCGCTCATCGTGATCCTTGCGCATGCGGGCGCCTTCGTGCCCGCCGAGAGCGCCACCGTGGGCCTGGTCGACCGCGTGTTCACGCGCGTGGGCTCGGGCGACGAGCTGCATCTTGGCCAGAGCACCTTCATGGTGGAGATGCTCGAGACCGCGCGCATCCTGCATCAGGCCACCGAGGTGGAGATGCTCGAGACCGCGCGCATCCTGCATCAGGCCACCGAGCGAAGCCTGGTGGTGATGGACGAGATCGGCCGCGGCACCAGCACGCTGGATGGCCTCAGCCTGGCCTGGAGCATCGCCGAGCAGCTGGCCGCGCGCGGCTGCCGCACGCTGTTCGCGACGCACTACCACGAGATCACCTCGCTCTCCGATCGCCTGCCGCGCGTGCGCAACCTGCACGTGACGGTGCGCGAGTGGGAAGACGGCATCGTGTTCCTGCATCGCATCGAGGCGGGACGCGCCGACCGCAGCTACGGCATCCATGTGGCCAAGCTGGCCGGACTGCCGCGCGAAGCCGTGAGCCGTGCGGAGGAGATCCTGGAGAGCCTCGCGGTGCACTCGCCCGCCACACCAGCCAGCCCGCCTCCCGCGAAGGCGGCCTCGGCTCCACGTCAGCTCGACCTGTTCACGGAGTACCTGCCGCATCCGGTGGTGGATGCGCTGCGCAAGGTCAACCTGAACGCGCTGTCACCCATGCAGGCGTTCGATGTGCTGCGCACGCTGATCGAGTCGCTGAAGCGCTCGTGAACACGACGCGTCGCCGCAGCGGGTGCGTCGAGTAAACTCCCCGCGCGCATGCGCCGCCGTTCCTCCCGCAATCCACGATGCCTCGCTCGGCTGGCGCTCATCGCCACCCTGCCCCTGCTCGCCGGCTGCGATCCCATCTTCTCGGTGGATGGTGCGTTCTTCCCGGCATGGCTGCTGTGCATGGTGGGTGGCGGGTTCCTGCTCGGCTTCGTGCGCTGGGTCGTGTATCGACTCGGCCTGGAGCC
>RFQW01000688.1 GCA_009924765.1 Planctomycetota bacterium
CGCCCACCTTGCGTTGCAGCAACGCACGCAGCGCCTCGCCGCTCAGCTGGCGCAGCGACTCGGTCATCAGATTCATGCCAAGCAGAAAGGCGCCCACACCACCGGCGGCCTGCGCTGCGTCGCTCCATGGAGTGGCCGAGCCTGCAAGCGCAAGCATCATGCCGTGAAAGTACCCCACGCTCGCGGCGCCCACCAGCGAGACAGCGCAATTCGATCCACTTTTGGAATGTTGTACGAAGCGTGCGCTGCTTCCATGAAGCGCTGCAGCGCCTGCACCCGCTCACTCTCGGTGCGTGCCTCGTGCGCCTCGCGCAAACGCGAGGCCGCCGTGCGCCACGCGGCGCGATTGGGTGGCAACGGCAACGCAGCCACCTGCTTGGCGCTCAACTTGATCGCGCGCGGCGAAAGCCCCGCGCCCGCGTGGCGCCACCACGCAATGGCGCTGGTGGCGGGCGCCAGCAACGCCGCCGCGAGCAGCCACACATCGCGCGCCTCATGCGGCAACAGTCGAATCACCGGCACGCTGGCCGCCATCTCGCCGCGCGCATCCACCACCGCCTCGATCACCGGCGTCTGCGTGGCGATCAAAATCTTGGGGTACAGCGCGTCGCTCAACCATCCACGCATGGCCGGGCGCGACAGCAGCGCCGGCACGCGCGCCGCCGGATGCGCGTACACGCGGCCAAGCAGCCGCGCCGTGCGCTCGCCCCAATGCGAGCGGTTCCATCCAATCAGGCCGGTGGTCAGCACCGGCAGGCGATCCATGCGCGAGGCGCGACGATCGATGGCCGCTGTGCGCGGACGCACCGCGTTCAGGCCGCGGCCTGCATGCCGATCATCGCACAGCGCACCACGCAATCCGTAGTACTGATCGCGAAAGTCGGCGGTGGCGCTGGCCATGTCGCCGATCACGCCGGCATCGGTCACATGCAACGCTGGCACACCAGCGCTTACAGCGGCGGCCGCGCTCCATCGCCCGCGCCACACATCCCATGGCAGCGACGCCTCCACCTCGCCCAC
>RFQW01000689.1 GCA_009924765.1 Planctomycetota bacterium
GAACGCGAGTTCGCAGAATGCGCGCACCGAGATCATCTTGCCGGTGGCCACCACGTAGTCGTCGGGCTTCGGCTGCTGCAGCATCAGCCACATCGCCTCCACGTAGTCGCCGGCGAAGCCCCAGTCGCGCTGCGCGTCCAGGTTGCCCATGTACAGCTTCTTCTGCATGCCCAGCTTGATGCGGCCCACCGCGCGGGTGATCTTGCGCGTGACGAAGGTCTCGCCGCGCCGCGGGCTTTCATGGTTGAAAAGGATGCCGCAGCTGGCGTGCATGTCGTAGCTCTCGCGATAGTTCACGGTGATCCAGTGACCGAACACCTTGGCGCAGCCGTAGGGTGACCGTGGATAGAACGGCGTGGTCTCGCGCTGCGGCACTTCCATCACCTTGCCGTACATCTCGCTGCTGCTCGCCTGATAGAAGCGGATCGCGCGGCCGCTGATCTCCTGGAAGGTTCGACAGGCCTCGAGCAGGCGCAGGGTGCCGGTGGCCACCACATCGGCCGTGTAGGTGGGCTGGTCGAAACTCACGCGCACATGGCTCTGCGCACCGAGGTTGTACACCTCGTCGGGCTCCACCTTGCGCAGCACCTCGAGCAGGCCGTTGCCGTCGGCCAGGTCGCCGTAGTGCAGCTTCAGGCGGGCACCCTTCTCGTGGGGGTCCTTGTACAGGTGGTCGATGCGATCCGTATTGAAGGTGCTGCTGCGGCGCACGATGCCGTGCACCTCATAGCCCTTGTCGAGCAGGAATTCCGCGAGGTAACTGCCATCCTGACCCGTGATGCCCGTGACCAGCGCCTTCTTCATAGGAAAGTCCTCCTGAGAGGTTCCAAGCGTAGCCGATCGGCGCGCGAGCCACGCCGAATCACCGGTGGATACCTTTGTCTCGAACCATGACCTCTCCATTGAGCGGCAAGCGAATCGTGGTCACCGGAGGCGCCGGCTTTCTTGGCCGGGCCGTGTGCGAACGGCTGCGTGGGCTGGGTGCCGCCGAAGTGCTGGTGCCGCGCCGCGCCGAGTTCG
>RFQW01000690.1 GCA_009924765.1 Planctomycetota bacterium
CGCCACCAAGAAGGTGCACGCCAAGGTGGGCACCTACATCGACCTGTCCTACACCTTCGCCTGCAGCGGCACCGGCGCGCAGGCGTGGGTGGCCAACCAGTTCGAGTTCACCGCTCGTGGCGCAAGCGAAACGCTTGAGTTTGCCGCCGACAATGGCGTCACCGCGGGTGGACCGATGCTGGACGCCATCAACCTGGCTGACATCACCACGCAGTGCGTGGGCGATGTCGACGCCAGTGGTGAGGTGGACGGCGCCGACATCTCGCTTCTGCTGCTCAACTTTGGGCCATGCCAGACCACGCCGTGACCACGCAAGCCATCCCGCGCTAGCCTGCGCGGGATGGCTCCGGGCCCGGGCAACACCACCGATCACTTTCCAAGCACGCATGTGACGTGGATCGCGTCGCACCTGTCGGTGTTGGCCGCCAGCCGCGACACGGATCCACAGTCTGCGGCGCAAGCCGCGCGGGAACTTCGCACGCACATCATGGTGCGCTATCGCGAGCCGCTGCTTGCCTACGCCGCGGCCAGCTCGTTTCGTACGCTGAGCACCCCCGAAGATCTGGTGCACGGATTCTTTGCGGAGCGCCTGCATGATGTGCAGTACCTGCGCACTTGGACCGGCACGGGCATGAAGCTGCGGCGATGGCTGTGCAACGGCCTGCTGCTGCATATGTTCAACGAGGCGAAGAAGCGCAAGCGCGATGCGCGCGCCGTGGATGCCGCGGCGGAGGCGTTGCGCCAGACCCCGGCGGAGCAGCCCGCGGCCGATCGCGCTTTCGATCGTGCGTGGGCGCGTGGCGTGATCGAGCGTGCGGTGGCGGCCACCGAACAGTCGATGCGCGCCGAGGGCGCTGTCAAAATCGTGGTGGTCACTGACGAGCCCGAAAAGTACGAGGGCGTGAGCCTGGCCGAGGGCGTGACCGTGCATCACCGCGATGCGCTGGACGTGATTCAGCGGGAGCTGCGCGAGATCAAGGGTTGCACCGTCATCATTTACGACCAGACCTGCGCCACTGA
>RFQW01000070.1 GCA_009924765.1 Planctomycetota bacterium
TGAAGAAGTCGATCGACGCGCTGGTCGACTACGAGAAGCGCCCCTACAAGGACAAGACGGCGGAGTCCTTCGACCCCGACATCATCACGCTTCCCACCGACGAGGAGCGTCAGATGATCCGCCAGGCGCGCCTGAACAACGACGAGGCCACGCTGCAGAAGTTCGAGCGCGAGCGCAATCGCCGACAGGCCGCCGACCGCGAGCAGATCCGCGAGATGCAGAAGTGGTGGCTGCAGCGCATGATCGAGTCGCCACGCCCGCTCGAAGAGAAGATGACGCTGTTCTGGCACGGCCACTTCGCCAACGGCTACCGCACCGTGGAGGAGAGCTGGAACATGTTCCAGCAGAACCAGATGTTCCGGCAGTTCGCCACCGGCAACTTCGCGCAACTGGTGCGCAAGGTGGTGCGCGATCCGTCGATGATCAAGTACCTGGACAACGACGAGAACCGCAAGGGCCGACCCAACGAGAACCTGGCGCGCGAACTCATGGAGCTGTTCACGCTGGGCGAGGGCCGTGGCTACTCCGAGAACGACATCAAGGAGGGTGCCCGCGCGCTCACCGGCCTCACCTTCCAGGACAACCAGCCGCGCTTCGATCAGGGCACGCACGACGACGGCGGCAAGACCATCTTCGGCTACTCGGGCACCTTCGACGCCGACGGATTCGTGAACCTGATCCTCGCCAAGAAGGAGTGCCCCGAGTTCATCTGCATGAAGCTGTACCGCTTCTTCGTGAACGACGCGCCCGGCGGCTTCGCCAAGGACCAGATGGCCTTCATCACCGCGCTGGCCAAGGTGTTCGTGGAGAAGAAGGGCGAACTGAAGCCGGTGCTGAAGGCGATGTTCGCCAGCGAGCACTTCCATCACCCCGCCAATCGCGGCGCCATCATCAAGAGCCCGGTGCAGCTGATCGTGCAGGCGGTGCGGCAGTTCCACACGCCGGTGCGCGAGCTGAGCGTGCTGAACAGCGCCTCCGACCTGATGGGACAGAACCTGTTCCAGCCACCCAGCGTGAAGGGCTGGGACGGCGGCCGAAGCTGGATCAACACCAGCACCATGTTCACGCGCCAGAACCTTTTGGTGTACCTGCTCACGGGACGCAGTCCCAAGAGCCAGGAGTGGGAAACCAACAACGACGGCTTCGACGCGCGCCATCTGGTGGCCGCCGTGCGCACCGACGATGGCAGCGTGCCGCTGGACGACGGCATCGCCTGGCTGCTCCGCTGCGCGCTGAGCACGCCACCCATGAGCGAGCGCACCAGCGCCGTGCTGCAGTGCTTCAAGCAGCGCAACATGGCGCTGGACAACACCGGCATCATCGAGGCACTCTGCCTCATCACCGCCATTCCCGAGTACCAGCTGTGCTGAAGGAGCCATCATGAACGAACTCGAAGCCCCCTACTCACGACGCCTGTTCATCCGCCACGGCGTGGCGCTGGCAAGCCTGGCTGCCACCGTGCCGTCATTCATCCAGAACTCGGCGTTCGGATTGGTGGCGCAGGCAGCGGCCAACCCCGGCCTGGCCGGCGTGCCGGGCGAACGCGTGCTGGTGATCGTGCAGATGGGCGGCGGCAACGACGGATTGAACACCGTGGTGCCCTACGGCAGCGCGGACTACTACAACCAGCGTCCCACGATCGGCATCCAGGCTCCCACCGCGCAGGCGCGCGGGCAGGCGGGCGTGGCGCTGGATCTGGCGCGCGATCCGGGCATCGGACTGCACCCCTCGCTGCGCGGACTGAAGGAGCTCTTCGATGACGGTCAGCTGGCCGTGCTGCAGGGCGTGGGCTACCCCAACCCCAACCGCAGTCACTTCACCAGCATGGACATCTGGAACACCGCCGACACCAACGGCAAGGGTGACGGATGGATCGGCCGCTACTTCGACAACACCTGCAACGGCACCCCGCTGCCGGAAGGCGCCATCAGCATCGGCCGCACGGCGCCACTGGCCATGGTGGGCAAGGTGCAGAAGCCCATCAACTTCGAGAGCGCCGACCTGTTCCGCTGGATGGGCAACGACGTGGATCACCGCATGGAGGCCACCTACGAGGCCATGAATCGCGCGGGCGTGCTGCCGCAAACCTCGGAGCGCAGCGAGGCCGCCTTCCTGATGCGCACCGCACTGGATGCGCAGCTGAGCAGCGACCGCATCCGCGCCGCGGTGGAGCGCCAACCGCTCGCCACCTGGCCCAGCAGCGATCTGGCGAAGCAGCTGAAGATGATCGCCGCCATGATCCGAGACGGCATGAAGACGCGCGTGTACTACGCCAGCATCTCCGGCTTCGACACGCACGCCGGGCAGCTGGGCACGCACGCGCGCAACCTGCAGCAGGTGGGCGACGCGCTGCTGGCCTTCCAGAAGGAACTGAAGGCGCAGGGCAACCAGGACCGCGTGGCCACGCTGGTGTTCAGCGAGTTCGGTCGCCGCGTGCGCCAGAACGCCAGCGGCGGCACCGATCACGGCACCGCCGCACCCAGTTTCGTGATCGGCGCCAAGGTGAAGGCGGGCCTGCACGGCGCGCATCCCAGCCTGACCGATCTGGACAACGGCGACCTGAAGTACACGCAGGACTTCCGCGGCGTGTACGCGGCGCTGCTCGAGGACTGGCTGAAGACGCCCTCGAACAAGGTGCTCGGCGGCACCTTCACCAAGGCCAACATCATCAAGGCGTGAACGCGCCGCACAACGCGGCAGATGTTCGGAACGAGAATCGGCCCCCCTTTCGGAGGGCCGATTCCCCGTCCAGCGACAGCCGGATTCCCTGCCGGCCGTCGCAGCGATCGCACCGGGGCTGGTTCCCGCAACCACCGATGCCGCCTGAGGGGCCGCTTCCCGACGGCCCGCTCGACTTCACGGACACAGATAGACCCGATCGGGGCGTCGCCAAGTTTCGCGATGCATGAATGCGCGCAGTCCCGTGCGCGCCGCCTGACTGGCGTGATGTCGGCAACGCAAGCCTTCGCGGCGCGTCAGGTTTCAAGACACGGCGGGTCGCATTCCTCGTCCAACCACTCGGGTCGCACGCCATCTGGCAGCGCCTCGAGGAACGCCTTGCCGTAGAACTTGGTGGCGATGCGCGCATCGAGCACCACCACCTGCCCGCGATCGACGCTGCTGCGGATCAGGCGCCCGAACCCCTGACGGAAGCGCAGGATGGCGCGCGGCAGCGAATCCTGACGGAAGGCGTTGCCACCCTCGGCCTCCACGCGCTCGCTGCGTGCCTTCGCGAGCGGCTTGTCCGGGCTCTCGAACGGAAGCCGCGTGATGATCACGTTGCGAAGCCCGTCGCCGCGCACATCCACGCCCTGCCAGAAGCTGCTCACGCCGAACAGCACGCTGCGCGGATCCTCCATGAACCGCTGCAGCATGGTGTTGCGAGGCATGCCGCGGTTCTGCACGAAGAACGGGCGGGCCATGTCGGCCATGGCGCCCTCCACGCGCTGCGCGATGCGCTCCATCGATTGCGCGCTGGTGAACAGCACGAAGGCGCCGCCATCGGTCTGGTGCACCTGCTGCAGGATGCGATCGGCCAGCGCCTGCTCGTACATGGGGTGCGTGGGCTCGGGCATGCCGCGGTCGATCAGCAGTCGAACCTGATTCGCGAAGTCGAAGGGGCTGCCAAGCTGCACGGTCTTGGCGTCATCGCAGCCAAGTCGCCGCGCCACCAGCGCGAAGTCGCCAGGCGAGGTGGCCATGGTGGCACTGGTCAGCGTCACCGACACGGGCTTGGCGAACAGGTGCTCGCGCAGGATGGGCGCCACATCCACCGCCGCCGCGGCCATGGTCATGAGCGGGCGCCGCGTGCCCTTGGGCGGCTTGCGGCTTTCCACCCAGTACACGCATCCGGGAATGCTCTGCTTCAGCAGCGCGTCGGCGCTGTTGGCCACGCCGTCGGCGCGCTCGGCGTAGGCGTTCAGCTCGAAGCCGTCGGCCTCTTCCAGTGCGTCGTCCTTCAGCAGGCGCAGCGCGCCCGCCAGTTCGCGCATGGGTTCGCTCAAACCGTCGGGCACCACATCGGGACCGCTCACGCGGCGCTCGCCGGGCCCTTCGCCCTGTTTGCGCGCGAAGCTCCACAGGTCGGCGCTCATGCCCTCCAGCGCATGCTCGCACTGCTCCACCAGACGCAGCGCGGCGTCCACACGCGCATCGGCTCCGCCGCGAACGCGCAGATGCGGCAGGAAGCCGCGACCACCGTTGGCCAGCAGCGCGCGCAGCAGATGCTTCACGCCGCCCTCGGAGAACTTCATGCCGAAGTGCTCGCTGGCCACGTCCTCCATCTCGTGCGCCTCGTCCAGGATCACGTGCTTGTAGTCGGGCAGGAATCCGCGACCGCGCGCGCGCAGCGCCAGGTCGCTGAAGAACAGCGCGTGGTTGCACACCAGCAGGTCGGCGTTCTCCATGCGGCGGCGCGCCGTCTGATAGAAGCACTTGTCGTAGGTCGGGCAACGGCGGCCCATGCAGTTGTGCGGATCGCTGACGGCCTGCTCCCACACATCGGCGCCGGGGTGCACGGGCAGCGAGCTCAGCGATCCGTCACGCGTCTCCATGGCCCAGTCTTCGAGCTGGTGCAGCGCGTGACGCTCGCGCTCATCGGGAAACAGCCGCTCCTGACGCTGGCTGGCCAGCCGCAGGCGCCGAAGGCTGAGGTAGTTGTTGCGCCCCTTCACCAGCACGGCGCTGAACTCGTCCGCAGCGATGGCGCGCAGCAGCGGAATGTCCTTCTCCAGGATCTGCTCCTGCAGGCTGATGGTGTGCGTGGCGATCACCACGCGCTCGCGCTTCTCCACGATGTGGCGGATGGCCGGGATGAGGTAGGCGAAGCTCTTGCCCACGCCGGTGCCCGCCTCCACCATCAGGCGTCCCGTGCGTTGCAGGTTCTCTTCCACCAGCCGCGCCATCTCCAGCTGCTGCGGACGAAACTCGAAGCCGCTCAGGCGGCGCGCCAGCGGTCCGGTGTCGCTCAGGATGGCTTCGGCATGAAGGGCCACGGCCCAAGCCTAGCGATGGCCGCCCAACAGCCGCGGGCAAGGCGACCTTTCATACCATTCGGGCCATGCCAAGTCTCGTCTGCGTTCTCTGGATCATCGCCGCCAGCATCGCGTGCGCAACACCCGCCCGGGCACAGACATCGACCGGCACCGCCGGCGCTGCGGGGCAGGCCGACGCGCCATCCGCCAACGCGGCGTACGCCGACTTCGTGCGCCGCTACCCGGCTTGGACGACCACGGCGGCGCTTGATCAGCTGCGCGCCAGTGATTTTGCGCGCCTCGACCAGACGCATCAGGTGTATCTGGACTACACCGGTGGCAACTTGTACGCGCTGCGGCAGGTCACCCAGCATCAGCGTGACCTGCAGGAGAACGTGTATGGCAACCCGCACTCCGCCAATCCAACTTCGCAGGCCTCCACCGATCAGGTGAATCGCACGCGCGACGCGATTCTGGACTATTTCCGCGCATCGCACGACGAGTACGAGCTGATCTTCACGGCCAACGCATCCGGCGCCCTGCGCCTGGTGGGCGAGAGTTACCCCTTCACGCCCGAAAGCCGTCTGCTGCTCAGCACCGACAATCACAACTCGGTGCTCGGCATCGGCGAATTCGCGCTCGCCGACAAGGCCGCGGTGGACTACATCCCGCTGCAGGGCAGCGACCTTCGCCTGGACACCAAGGCGCTTGCCGACAAGCTTGCGCAGGCCCGTCCCGGCACGCGCAACCTGCTGGCGTACCCGGCGCAGAGCAACTTCTCCGGCGTGAAGCACCCGCTTGAACTGATCGAGCAGGCCCACGCGGCCGGTTGGGATGTGCTGCTGGACGCCGCGGCGTTCGTGCCCAGCAATCGACTGGACCTGTCGCGCTGGAAGCCGGACTTCGTGTGCGTGTCCTTCTACAAGATGTTCGGCTACCCCACAGGTGTCGGGTGCCTGCTGGTGCGCAAGGAATCGCTGGAGCGCATGCGTCGACCGTGGTTCGCCGGCGGCACCGTGGAGATGTCATCGGTGGCTGCACGCACGCATGTCATGCGCCGCGACGCCGCCGCCTTCGAGGACGGCACCATCGACTACCTCTCCATTCCGGCGGTCGCGATCGGCCTTCATCTGATGGACGAGGTGGGCATCGACACCATCCACACGCGCGTGGAGTGCCTGACCGGCTGGCTGCTGGAGACCATGCCCACGCTGCGGCATTCGAATGGGGCCCCGCTGGTGAAGGTGCATGGCCCGAAGGGCCTGGACGCGCGCGGCGGCACGGTGTCCTTCTCGCTGCTCGACGCGAACGGCAAGGTGATCCGCGTGGCCGTGGCCGGCGCGTTGGCGAGCAAGGCCGGCATCTCCCTGCGCACGGGAGGTTGTTTCTGCAATCCCGGCGCGGGCGAGTCGGCCTTCGGCCTGCAGATTGCGGACATCAAGGCCGTGCTCGATGCCTTCGCCAAGGACAGCAACGCCAACGTGCGCGACGAGCTGTTCGAACAGCACGGCATTCACGTGTTGCGCGCCTCGTTTGGCTGGGCCTCCAACTTCGCCGACGCGCAGGCGCTGGTCGCGTTCCTGCGTGGATTCCTGGACCGCACGGCGGACCAGATTGGTCACGTGCCGGAGAACCACCACGCGCCGGAGTCGCCATAAGTGCCGACGGCGAGCCGCGTCCCACGACCGGCACTCCCGGGCCCCTGTCGCATCGCGCAGACCCCATTGGATAGACAGGAGAACCATCCATGCTCTACCGACAGATCATCGACTCCACGCTCGCCCAGTACGCCTACCTGATCGGCTGTCAACGCACCGGCGAAGCCATCGTGTTCGACCCCGAACGCGACATCGATCGCTATCTGGACATTGCCAAGCGCGAGGGACTGCGCATCGTGGCCGTGGCGGAGACGCATATCCACGCCGACTTCCTGAGCGGCGCACGCGAACTGGCCGAGCGTGCGTGCGCGCACGTGTACGTGAGCGGCGAGGGCGGGCCCGACTGGCAGTCCGCATGGGCGAGCGAGTATCCACACACGCTGCTGCGCGATGGTGACACCTTCCGCGTGGGCAACATCGGCTTCAAGGCGGTGCACACGCCCGGGCACACGCCGGAACACGTCTGCTATCTGGTCACCGATCATGGCGGCGGCGCCACCGAACCCATGGGCATGATCACCGGCGACTTCGTGTTCGTGGGTGATCTGGGCCGCCCCGACCTGCTCGAGAGTGCCGCGGGTGTGCAAGGCATCGCCGAACCCAGCGCGCAAGCGCTGTGGCGAAGCGCAAGCCAATTCGTGCGTCTTCCGGATGCCATCCAGGTGTGGCCGGCGCATGGCGCGGGCAGCGCCTGCGGCAAGGCGCTCGGCGCGATTCCCCAGTCCACGGTGGGCTACGAGAAGGCGAACAGCCCGGCGCTGAAACTGGT
>RFQW01000691.1 GCA_009924765.1 Planctomycetota bacterium
CAGAGCAAGCGCTACCGCGAGGCGGTGAACACGGCCAATCTGCTGGTGCGCGTGGCGCCCACGGCCCTGAGCTGGGAACGGCTTGGTTGGGCGTACTTCCGGCTAGGTGACTACGCGAAAAGTCTGGAGAGCTACCGTGAGTCGGTGCGCGTCGATGGTCGCTGCTGGCAGGGCTGGAATGGCGTTGGTGTGAACCTGCTCAATGGTTGGCTGCAGGGTGGCAAGCGCGACGCAAGCCTGTCCGATCAGAGCCGCACCGCGTTCCGCAAGTCGCTTCAGATCAATCCAGAGCAGGTGAAGGTGCAGAAGCTGCTCTCCACCTATCTGCCGTGAGCGACTTCGACCACTCGATGCGCATGCTGGAGCGCGGCGACACGCTGCCGGCAGCGGTTGCGCAGTCCGCGATGGCGCTGGTCATGCGTGGTGGCGTTTCGACGGAATCACTGACCGAGTGGTTGCGCCTGCTCTCGACACGCACGCCCACCGCCGACGAACTGCTTGGCTGCACCGAGGCGTTCATGGCGCACGCCGTGCGGGTTCCCACGCGCACGACACCCGATCGCATCGTGGATACCTGTGGAACCGGTGGTGCACCCAAGGTGTTCAATGCAAGCACGCTCTCCGCGCTGCTGGTTGCGGCCGCTGGCGCACCGGTGGCCAAACACGGCAACCGATCGCGAACCGGCTTCGGAAGCGCAGAGACACTGGAAGCGCTCGGCGTTGATCTGAATGCCTCGCCGCAGGCCCAGGCCGACCATCTGGATCGGCATGGCTTCTGTTTCTGCATGGCGCCGCGCCATCATCCGGGTGCCGCCCATGCCGTTGCGGCCCGCAAGGCGATCGTTGGTCCCACCATCTTCAACGCCATTGGGCCGCTGTGCAATCCAGCCGGCGCGCAGCGACGGTTGTTGGGCGTGTGGGACGCACGCCTGATGCAGCCCATGGCGCAGGTGTTGGCGCGTCGCGGGGCGGTGCATGCGCTTGTGCTGCATTCGCGAGACGGTCTGGACGAGATCAGCC
>RFQW01000692.1 GCA_009924765.1 Planctomycetota bacterium
CGCGGACAGCATCCTGGAGGCCGCCGACGCGGGCATCGGCATCATCTGCTGCATCACCGAAGGCATCGCGGTGCAGGACATGGTGCGCACGCGTGCGCTGCTCGATGACCGCTATCCGCAGGTGACGCTGATCGGCCCCAACTGCCCTGGCGTGATCACGCCCGGCAAGCGGCTGCCGGATGGCAAGGGTTTCACCGGTGGCTGCAAGATCGGCATCATGCCCGGCTACATCCACACGCATCGCAGCGACGCCAGCACGGGCCGCGCCGTGGGCATCATCAGCCGCAGCGGCACGCTGACCTACGAGGCGGTGTGGCAGACCAGCACGCTCGGCATCGGACAGAGCACCTGCGTGGGCATCGGCGGCGATCCGGTGAAGGGCCTCAACTTCATCGATGCGCTGAGCATGTTCAACGCGGATCAGGAGACCGACGGCGTGATCCTGATCGGCGAGATCGGTGGCCAGGACGAGATCGACGCCGGCCACTGGATCCAGAAGCACATGAAGAAGCCGGTGGCCGCGTTCATCGCGGGCCGCACCGCGCCCAAGGGCAAGCGCATGGGTCACGCCGGCGCGATCATCGGCGGCGCCAACGACACGGCGCAGGCGAAGATGGATGCGCTGCGCGGCTGTGGCGTGCTGGTGGCGGAAAGCCCCGCGGACCTGGGCAGCAGCATGGCGAAGGCGTTGGGGTTGGCGGCGACGTGAGGGCGATAGCCGCTCAACTTTCGGCCAGTTCTGCTGCCGCGAGCAACGGTGCGGCAAGATCCTTGTTGTTCAGAATCGGCACTCCCTGCATCGGCCAACGAATCCCGATCGACGGGTCGTCCCATCGAATGGATCGCTCCGAAGCGGGATGCCAGAAATCGGTGGCCTTGTACAGAACTTCGGTGCCTTCAGACAGCGCCACGAAACCATGCGCGAAGCCGGGTGGAATCCACAACTGATGTCGATTGCCCTCTGACAACTCGACCCCAACCCACTTGCCGAAGCGCGTTGAGGTGGGACGGATGTCCACC
>RFQW01000693.1 GCA_009924765.1 Planctomycetota bacterium
GTGAGCGGGCAACCTGTGCGGGTCGCGTGGCGTCCTGCCCACATCGTCCGTTGGGCTGAATCTCACCGCGTGTGAAAGCGTCCAATTTGCGTCCGGGCGCGCCATTTACACTCGCCGCGTGTCTTCACACGCGAGCCAAACCAACGCTCCGGGCCACGCAGGACTTCGCGTGGTGCGTGCCGCGACAGCCGATGCACTCGCCGCAGATCTGGCGGCCGAGTTCACGGGCCCCGCAGCCCCCGGTCCGCTTGATCGCTGCGTGGTGGCGGTGCAGGGCCCGGGGCTTGGCCGCTGGCTTCGTGGCGAGATGGCGCAGCGCCTTGGCGCGTGGGGCGGCGTCGACACGCCCTTCCTGCGAGGCTTCCTTCTGGAACTCGCCTGTCAGGGCACGCAGGATCTGCCGCCGCGAGGTCGCGAAGATCTGGATGAACTGACCTTCCGCATCGCCGCCGTGCTCTCTGACGCGGCGCGTGGGCAGGGTGCCGTGCCCGCGTCGGCTGTACGCCCCGTGCTGGCGATGGTGCAAACGCGCGGCGCCACCATCGACCCTGCTGGCCTGCTTCGCGTGTCGCGCCGACTCGCTGATGCATTCGACCGCTACCAGGTGGACCGGCCGGAACTGGTCACCGCCTGGCACCGCGATGCCGGCGGTCTTCCCGCGAACGCCGCGGCGCATCTCCGTGAACTTGAAGCGTGGCAGCGCCCGCTCTGGCGCGCCACTGCAGCCAACACCAACACGCACCGTGCGTGGGGCCGCCTGCGCGACCTCGTTACGGCGCTGCAGCAGGGCCCGCCACCCACTGCACTTCGACTGCCCGCGTTCGTGAGCGTGTTCGGGGTATCGCTGCTCTCGCCGTTTCTACTGCAGGTGCTGCAGGCGTTGGCGCTGCACATGCGCGTGACGCTGCACATGCTCACGCCCACGCAGGCCTTCGTGGCCGAGCGTTCCACGCGGCGACAGCTGCTGTGGGATGCCGCCGAGGCCGGTATGAGCGAGGCGGACACGGCGCAGGCGCTG
>RFQW01000694.1 GCA_009924765.1 Planctomycetota bacterium
GCCAGCAGATGCACCTCGCAGTTGGCGTGCGCAAGCCGCGTGATCAGACGCAGTGCGTAGGGTGCGCCGCTGGCGCCCGTGATGCCGACGATGATTCTCTTGGTGTGCATGGCGGAAGTCCTGTCACGATACTTCGACGCATCCGCCCACTTGGATGACCCTCAGCCAGATTCCGGCAAATCGCGGTTATTGGCGCTGGTTGGCGGTCAGCCTGCAGCCGTTGGCGCCTCGATGCGCGGATACAGGGCCACCTTGGACAACTTGGTGCCCGCGGCCAGACCGCCCCACGCCACGCGCTGTTGCCACGGCGCATTCGCCAGCGCATCACCCATGGCGGCACGCAGGTCACGCATGCGCTCGGGCAGGAAAGGCTCAAGCAGCAGTCCGGCGATGCGCACCGTCTCGGCGCACTGCGCCAGGATGCTCGCCACTTCGCCCGCCTTCGCCGGATCCTTGGCCAGCTTGAACGGTTCGGTGCGGTTGATGAATCCATCCACTTCGCGCAGCAGACCGATGGCGGTTGCGGCTGCCTGCGCCAGTTCGAAGCGATCCATGTGCGCCTCCCAGGCCTTCGCCGCCGCGGCGCATCGCGCGGGCCACTCGCCACCATGCTGCGCGTCGGCGGGCATGGCGCCGTCGTAGGTCTTGGCGATCATCGCGGTCACGCGGCTGCTGCAGTTGCCGACCGTGTTCACCAGATCCGCCACGTAGGTCTCGTGGAACGCCAGCACGCGGAAATCCGCGTCGGTCGCCTCGAGCGGTCCACGCGTGAGCATGAACCAGCGCAGCGCGTCGAGGCCGTACTTCTTCATGTAGCCGTCCAGTGCAGCCAGATCGATGAAGTTGCCCAGGCTCTTCGACATCTTCTGGCCCTCGCTGATCCAGAAGCTGTGCGCGTACACGCACTTCGGCAGCGGCAGATCGAGCGCCATCAGCATGGCCGGCCAGATCACCGCGTGGAACCACAGGATCTCCTTGCCGATCACGTGGTAGTCGGCGGGCCAGTACTTGCGCCG
>RFQW01000695.1 GCA_009924765.1 Planctomycetota bacterium
CGACCGCTTCTTCAAGGTGGTCAGCTGGTACGACAACGAGAGCGGCTACTCGCAGCGCTGCGTCGACATGATGAAGTACCTGGCATCGCGCGGGCTCTGAAACGCGCGGCTCCGCGTGAGCCCCGCGGAGCACGCCTGATGCCTGCAGCCACGATCGAAACCCCATGAACACCCTCCTCGCCGAATCCCTCCTCTTTCCCTTCGCGGAGTACTGGGGCTTCTACGCGGGCTTCACGGCGTTCGTGTTCGTGCTGCTGGCGCTCGACCTGGGCGTCTTCCACCGCAAGGCGCACGCGGTCTCCATGAAGGAGGCCACCGCGTGGACCGGCATCTGGATGGCGCTTGCCGTGGTGTTCTGCGGGCTGCTCTGGTGGTACTGCGACTACCGCTTCCCGCAGCCGGATCGCGTGGACTCGGTGCTGGCCGCCGGCTACCACACGCCGGCGCAGGCCGCGCGCGAGGTGGCGCTCCAGTTCCTCACGGGCTACGTGGTGGAGCAGAGCCTGTCGGTCGACAACATGTTCGTGTTCGTGGTGATCTTCGGGTTCTTCTCGATCCCGGCCACGCTGCAGCACCGCGTCCTCTTCTACGGCATCCTGGGGGCGCTGGCGTTCCGCGCGGTGTTCATCGCCATCGGCGCGGCGCTCATCCAGTACAAGGTCGTGGTCATCGTCTTCGGCGCGTTCCTGATCTTCACCGGCTTCAAGATCATCTTTGCCCCGGAGAAGGAAGCGGACCCCGAGAAGAACCCCATCCTCAAGCTCCTGCGCCGGTGGATCCCGCTGACGCCCAAGCTCCACGGCCAGCAGTTCCTGGTGAAGGAACAGGCCCTCGACCCGCACGGCACCGGCGCCAAGGCGCTCCGCTGGGTGGGCACGCCGCTCTTCGTGGCGCTGTGCATGATCGAGGTGAGCGACATCGTCTTCGCGGTGGACAGCGTGCCGGCGATCTTCGCCGTCACCAAGGAGCCGTTCATCGTCTTCACGAGCAACGTCTTCGCCATCCTGGGCCTGCG
>RFQW01000696.1 GCA_009924765.1 Planctomycetota bacterium
GGCGTCGCCCACGGTCATGGAGGCGCCATCATCGTCGGTTTTCACGGTGTTGGTGCGCGCGCCCTGCATGGTGTCTTCCATGCGCACGGTGCCGTTGCTGGTGTCGGCCTTCACGGTGCCCTGCCATGCGGCTGGCAAGTCCAGCGTGACGGATCCGTTGCTCGTGTCGATCTTCACGTTGCCGGTGGCATTCGGCGCCAACGCGATCTCCACGCGACCGTTGGAAGTGTCCGCCACCAGTGGCGTGCCAACATTGCTGGCCTTGATCGAGCCATTGCTGGTGTCCATGGCGAGCGGTCCAGCATGCCCCTCCACACTGATGGAGCCGTTGGAGGTCTTGAACATGGCCGTACCGCCAAAGGCTCCGGAACTGATCGATCCGTTGCTGCTGGTCACCTCGATGCCATCCAGACTGGCCGCACGGATGGCGATGGCGGCACTGTCTTCGGAGGCGCGTGACATCGGCGTGTAAGCCACGATCACGCCGGGCACGCGGGGCGGAAACGCGACATGCACCCGCACGCGACCATCACTGCCGCGCTCGGCGATCAACTTGGTGGCCTTCACGCGAGCCTCGGCGGCTTCCTTTGATTCCGCCACGCACTGGATCTTCGCGGTGACCTGCATGGTGGTGGCCGCAGCATCCTTCACCACCTCCACGCTGCCGTTCTCGTTGGTCACGGCGAGCGACTTGGCATCCGCAACGGAGGCTGTGAGTTCGCCCGGTGCCGTGTCGGCGTTGACGCGGCACGCGACCTGCGAGATCAGCATCGCTACGGCGAGGGCGCGGATGAGCGCGGCTCGAATGGTGGAAGCAGGCGTGCTGTTGTTCATCCTGGGAGAGCTCCTCTTTCGATACCGCTGCGCCCCACGGCCGCTGCGGCATTCTTTTCATTTTCCGTACTTTACAACTACTGGATGATCGCGAACCGCTGCGCAACCGCCTGCGGCTTGGCCACCTGGATGGCCTTCACCACCTGCCCGTACACCCACCCTGTGCCACGAGCCATCCACA
>RFQW01000697.1 GCA_009924765.1 Planctomycetota bacterium
TTTTTGACGCCACACCCGCCGCCAATGCCATACACACCAGCAACCGCGGCGCCGGTACCGGTATCGTCGATCAGTACTTAGACGACCGAGGAATGACCGGCCTGAGCGTGCTCATGGGCGGCGGGCGCAAATGGTTCTTGCCTGCATCTACGCCTGGTTCTGCGCGTGGTGACCGCACCGACTATGCGTTCTCATCCACCGATGCCCACACAGCCGACATCGTCAAGCGCTGGGGCGCTGCGCCTGGCGCGATGGACAAAGATCGCAATCTGCTGGCTGAATTCCAAGGCGCGGGCTTTACCTACGCAGCCGACAAGACCGCACTGGACAGCATTGACGCGAAGAAAACCGATCGCTTGTTAGGCTTGTTCGCCCTGTCCAACATGAATGTGGCGCTGGACAAAATCGATGGGCGCCGCAACAAGGCATCAGGCATGGGTAGCCGTGTGGTGGACGACTACGGCTTTCCTGACCAACCCATGCTCGACGAAATGACGACCAAAGCATTGGCCGTGTTGGACCGCCAGAAAAACGGCTTTGTGCTGATGATTGAGGGCGCCTCGATTGACAAGCAGGCCCACAATATGGACACCGAACGCTGGATGCTCGACACCCTGGAGTTTGACCGCGCCGTGGCGCTGGCCCAAGCCTATGCGGCCGGGCGCAACGACACCTTGGTCATCGTCACCGCAGACCATGAATGTGCTGGCGTGGCTTTAATCGGCAGCTCGCGCGTGAGCGATGCGCGTTTGCAAGCGCTGGTTCGCGAAGGTGGTGGAACCGCACTGCGCGACGCCGTGGTCGGGGCGGGGCATCTTCGCACCGACGCGCTGCTGGCCATGGATCCGCGGGGCGGTCAGCCCACAGTGGATGGTGAGGCCACCACCGAGCCGGCCTATGGATTGCCAGCCGTGTGGGTGGATGCTGGACGCCGTGCGGAACTGGAGGCGCGCGGCATGGCGGTGGTCGACGCCTCGAGCGCGCTCACCTCGCACCTGATGGAAGTGCTGCGT
>RFQW01000698.1 GCA_009924765.1 Planctomycetota bacterium
CGCCCGCGCTGTCCGTCATCGTGACGACCTACAACAGGCCCAACGCGCTGCGCGCGGTGCTGGACGGACTGCTGGCGCAGTCGCGAAGCGACTTCGAGGTGATCGTCGCCGACGATGGCAGCGGCGAGCCGACACGCACCATGGTCGACGAGATGAAGAAGGCGTTCTCGGGCAGGCTTCTGCATGCGTGGCAGGAGGATCGCGGTTTCCGCATTTCCGCCGCGCGCAATCTGGCCGCGCAGCGCGCGTCTGGCTCGTACCTCGTGTTCCTGGATGGCGACTGCGTTCCACGCACCCATTTCGTGGAGACATACGCCCGCGCAGCGCATCCCAACAGGATCCTCCGCGGCAGTCGCGTGTTGTGCTCGCAACGGCTCACCGAGCGGATCGAGGGTGGCCTCGAGACCGCGCACCTCTTCAGCCATCGAGCACTTCGTGGCCATCGAAGGAGCCGTGACATCAACCGCTTCAGCGTGCTCCGTCGAGGCTGGCTTGATCGCATTCGGGTGATGGCCTCGTTCATGCGATCCCGGAACTGGAAGAGACTTCGCGGCTGCAACTTCATGGTTCCCGCCTCGGCCTATGCGGCGGTGGGCGGCTGCGACGAGAGCTTCGAGGGCTGGGGCTACGAGGACAGCGACCTGTGCATCCGACTGATGAATCTCGGATTGCGAATCTGGCAGGCACCGGCGCAGACCTGCGTGCTGCATCTGTGGCATCGCGAACATGATCGCCAATTCAAGGTCGAAAACCTCGCTCGCCTGCAAGCCACCCTACGCAGCGGCCGCACCCTTCCGGCGCGAGGCATCACGCCCCCAGCATCGACATGAGCACGGCCAGCGCAACCACGCGTCGCTGGACTCGCCTGCTGCTCGGCGCGGCACTGCTGGCCGCGGCGATCTGGTCGGTTGCCGCCAATCATCAGGCCGCAGCGGCCGCCCTGCAGGCGATCCGGGAACCCGATCCGCTCTGGTCGCTCACGCTGCCGCTCGCCGTGATGCTCACCG
>RFQW01000699.1 GCA_009924765.1 Planctomycetota bacterium
CCTCGGGCGCGCTGGTGATGCTGTATCACCGCGAGATCTACACGCGGGATGGCAGCGGCAATCCGACCGGCGCGTTCTGGTCCTCGATCGGCGCTGCGGTGTCGACGGATGGCGGCGCCACGTTCGTGGATGCGGGCGAAGTGCTCACGCCCGACATCGAGCTGCTCTCGCCCAACCGAGGGACCTCGGGCAACGGTCCCGGCGACTTCTCCACCGTGGTGCGGGATGGCTGGCTGTACGCCTACTACAACGACAACCTCGAGGACGGATCGATGGTGCTCGCCGTTGCGCGCACCTCGGTGGCTGAACTCACCGCCCTGATCGCCGGTGGCCCCGCGCCCCTGTTCTGGAAGTGTCGCGACGGCGCCTTCACCGAGCCTGGCCTCGGAGGCACGCCATCGAACCTCTCGCCAGACCAGTGCCCGTTCAACCCCAGCGTGGCCTACAGCAGCAGCCGTGACGAACTGATCATGGTGGGCACCACGTATCTCAGCGACACGCGTGCCATGCTTTCGGTGCTCACCTCGCAGGACGGCATCCACTGGAGCGCGCCCGAGGCCCTGTACGCCGCGCCGACGAACTTCCGCATCTACAACACGCTGCTGGGCGACAGCGTGAGCCCGGAAGGAAACCGCGTCGTCACCGGAGCCACGCTCAAGGTGATGGCCGTGAACTTCAACTCGAGCACCGACTTCTGGTCGGCGAACGAGGTGCGCATGATCGAGATCACGGACACCGGCGCGGCTTCGTCATGCCCTTCCGACCTTGATGGCGATCGCGAGGTCACCTCGGCCGATCTGGGCCTGATCCTGCTCGACTTCGGCGCCGCTGGAGGCCCGGCCGATCTGGACGGTGATGGCGAAGTGGGCACGGGCGATGTGAGCGTGTGCCTGCTCGACTTCGGTCCCTGTCCCTGAAGCGCGGCGATGCGGGCGAACCGGCCACGGCGTGGCCCGTCGCGCTACGCCGTCCGGCTTTCCGACATGTGATGCGTGGGCGGCTG
>RFQW01000700.1 GCA_009924765.1 Planctomycetota bacterium
TACAGTCGCCGCTGCGGACGCGGTAGTCGCAAGGCCTTCTTTGAAAACCGCAGGATCTGCCACCAGCATTTTGGCCGTTCGCCGGATCCATTGGATCGTCTCCTTGATGCCGGCGGAAAGGAATACAGGGATTGTGTAGCGCAGATTCATGCGCACAATGGCTTGTTGAAGTTGGACTTCGTTGAATTTGCCTTTACACCATGTGCGCGAAAGGGACGGCGACCACGGCGGCGGCCTGCACGCCGTGCGTGAAACCAAGCCGTTCCAGCGTTGCAAGCAGCGTTTCGGTGGCAAGGTTGCCCGGCGCGCCGGGTGCATAGGGGCAGCCACCAAGCCCTGCCGCGCTGCTGTCAAAGCTTCGCACGCCGCGCAACAGCGCGCGCTCCACGCAGGCGGAAGCCATGCCGCGCGTGTCATGCAGGTGCAGCGTGATGTCGGATGGTTGCAGCAGCGGCTGCATGCCATCGAGCAGATGGTCGATGTCGGGCACCTCGGCCGCACCAATCGTGTCCCCAAGATCGATCTCGGTGCAGCCCATCGCCAGCAGTCGCTCGCTCACGCTGCGCACGGCGGCCGGTGACACCACGCCATCGAACGGGCAGCGCACCACGCAACTCACATAGCCACGCACGGGCAACCCCGCCGCACGCGCCTGCTGCACCACCGGCTGCAGTCGCGCCAGGCACTCGGCGATGGATGCATTCACGTTGCGCTGGCTGAACCCCTCGCTGGCGCTCGCGAACACCGACACCTTGTCCACGCGCGACTCCAGGGCCGACTGCAGACCACGCTCGTTCGGCACCAGCGCCGACAGCACCGTGCCCGCGCGGCGCGTGGCCTGACGCATCACCTCCGCGCCATCGGCCAGTTGCGGAACCCACTTGGGGCTCACGAAACTCGTCACTTCAACCTCTGGAAATCCTGCTGCAATCAGCGCATTCACGAAGGCCACCTTGTCGGCCACCGGAACCTGCGCGCGCTCGTTCTGCAGGCCATCGCGCGG
>RFQW01000008.1 GCA_009924765.1 Planctomycetota bacterium
TGCACGCAGCGCACCAGCGGCACGGTCATGAGCTACTGCCACCTGTGCTCCGGCGGCGTGTCGAACATCAACATGTACTTCGACTCGGTGAACATCCCTTCCGTGATCAGCCATGTGGGCGGCAAGAGCTGCACGTCGCCAACGGTCGCTTTGCCGGTCGCGTTTGCCGACACCTATGCCGTGCTGGAAGGCAGCACCAACACGTTCGACATCCTGGCCAACGACACCAACGCCAACTGCGAGGCCTTCACCATCCAGGGCCTGCCAGCAAGCAGCACGCTCGGTGTGCCGCTTGTCATCAACCCCACCGGCAGTTCGAGCGGCGGCCCGGCGATCACCTACAACCCCGGCGTGGGCGTGCGCGGCACCGACAGTTTCAGCTACTTCCTGCGTGACAGCAGCAACCAGGTCTCCTCCACCGTCACGGTCAGCATCGACGTGAAGCCGGTGCTGCAGGACTTCTACGGCCTCGCCAACAACGAGCCGGGCCTGAACTCGCGTTACTACAACCTGGTCAGCCCGACCACGCTGCCCAACTTCAGTTCGCTCACGCCGTACCAGTACGGAACGGTGCCGCTGCTCGTGTTTGGCAGCACCAGCGGAAGCTGCGCAGGCAGCGGACTCACCGACAACTTCGGCGCCGTGTTCGAAGGCTGGATCGAGGCCCCAACCGAAGGCACCTACACCATGAGCCTCACCTCGGACGCCGGCTCGCAGCTGTATCTGGACGGCGTGCTGGTGATCGACCACAACGGCATCCACACCTACTCCGAAAAGACGGGCACCGTGTACATGAAGGCGGGCTTCCACTCGATCCGCATCCCGTTCTTCGAGGCGACCGGAACCTGCGGCCTCACCCTGAAGTGGGCCACGCCTGGCACCACCACCCGCGTGAATGTGCCCTCGACCGCGCTCAGTCGCGGCGGCCAGATCTTCGACCTGGACGGCTCGCGCAGCGTGGATGCGGGCGACATGTCGATCCTGCTGCTCGACTTCGGGTCCGACTGCTCGCTCAACCCCTGCTACGGCGAACCCAACGGCCAGCAGCGCATCGGCCTGGATGCCGCGTGCAGTTGTCCGAGTGATCTCGACGGCTCGGGGTTCATCGACTTCGGCGACGTCTCCTATCTGCTCCTGTTCTGAGCCCTTCCAAACCTGACCGAATGCGAAATTGGCCCATTCCACGGGCCTCGGAGCTTGGATTGCTCCGGCTTTGGCGTACCTTGAGCACATGCCCACGCTCGCGCTGACCGCCAGCCTTCTTGCACTCACTTGGCATGGACTCGCCGTGGCAGGGTTCGCAGCAGAGCCTCCACGCACGCGACCACTTGTGGGCATCCCTCTCGCCACGCCACTTGAAGCGCAGGCGGCAGGCCCGGCGTTTGGCGCGATGCGCCTGCAGGTGGATGCGGAGGCGTGGGCACAGCTGGATGCCGCCGAGATCGCCTGGATGGACGGCGTGCCGCTTTCCGACGGATCAACGGTGGACCTCCGCATGATGCGCGTGCATCCATTCAGCCCCGATGCACGCATCGTGCAGATGGTGCCGGGACGTGATGGCGCGCCGATCGAACGCGAGCTTCCGCTGCCGGCCGTGTCCGCCTGGCGCGGCTGCGTCGCAGGCTTTCCCGATTCATCCGCGGTCATCGTTCGTTCGGCCGCCGGCGTGCAGGGCTGGATCCAGTGTGACCACCGCACCGAGATCATCTCCTCCGGCAATCCCGCGGGCGGCGATGCCCCCATGATCGCCGACGCAGCGTTCCTGCAGGCAGGTTCGTTCGTGTGCGAGAACCCGCCGCCCATGCTCGACGCCGAGGCGCTGCCAGACGCCGATGCGCCGCCGATCGCGGGCTTCGCGGCCGCCGCGTGCAAGCAACTGCCGATCGCCGTGGAGACCGATCAGGAACTGCTGGCGAAGTTCGCCGGCAACACCACCACCGCCAGCGCCTACGTGGCCACCCTGTTCGCCGGCCTGATGGACATCTACAGCCGCGACTTCAACGGCCGCCCCAGCATCACCTACCTGCGCCTGTGGAGCACCACCGATCCGTGGACGGGCACCAACAGTTCCGATGCACTGAACGAACTTCGCACCCACTGGAACGCCAACATGACGGCCACGCCGCGCGTGTTCACCACCATGCTGTCGGGCCGCAGTCTCGGCGGAGGCGTGGCGTGGGTGTCGCAGGCATGCGCAAGCACCGGCGGCAGCGGATACGGCTACTCGTTCTGCGGCAGCCTGAACGGATCGTTCCCCTATCCGTTGGCGAACAACAGCTCCTCCAACTGGGACATCATCGTCGTCAGCCACGAGATCGGCCACAACATGAGTGCGCGCCACACCCACGAGCTGGGGCTGGATGACTGCTACCTGTCCGACGGTTCGGGCCTCGGCGCCTGCACCATGAAGGCCTCCGGCACCATCATGAGCTACTGCCACCTGTGCTCGGGCGGCTACACCAACATCGCGCTCAACTTCGACAGCACCAACATCACCTCCATCATCAGTCACATCGGCAGCAAGAGCTGCACGCAGCCAACCGTGGCGCTGCCAGTGGCCATCGCCGACACGACCGCGGTGCTGGAAGGCAGCACGAACGTGCTGGATGTGCTGGCGAACGACAGCGCGAGCAACTGCGAGGGCGTGAGCATTCAGGGATTGCCCGCCACCAGCGCGCTTGGCGTGCCGCTTGCCATCAATCCCACCGGCAGCCCCAGCGGTGGCCCGGCGATCACCTACAACCCCGGCGTCGGCATCCGCGGCACCGACAGCTTCACCTACACGCTGAAGGACACGAGCAACCAGGTTTCCGTGCCCGCCACCGTCACCATCGACGTGAAGCCCGTGCTGTTGCCGTTCACGGGTCTGGCCAACAACGAGCCAGGACTCAACTCGCGCTTCTACGCGCTCACGAGTCCGACCACGCTGCCCGACTTCGCGTCACTCACGCCGTACCAATACGGCACGGCCAGCCTGCTGGCGTATGGCAGCACCACCGGCATCTGCGTTGGCAGCGGTCGCGCGGACAGCGTGGGTGCGGTGTTCGAAGGCTGGATCCAGGCGGCCACCGAAGGCAACTACACGATGTCGGTCACCTCGGATGCCGGAAGCCAGCTGTTCATCGATGGCCTTCTGGTGGTCGACAACAATGGCCTTCACACCTACACCGAGAAGACCGGCACGATCTACCTGAAGCCCGGCTTCCACTCGATCCGCATCCCCTTCTTCGAATCGACCGGCACCTGCGGCCTCACCCTGAAGTGGGCCGTGCCCGGCACCACCACCCGGATCACGGTTCCGGCATCGGCCCTGAGCCGCGGGGGCCAGTTGCACGATCTGGACGGCTCTGGCGGCGTTGATCTGGGCGATCTGGCCGTGCTGATGCTGGATTTCGGATCCGATTGCAGCCTGAACCCCTGCTACGGCGATCCCAATGGCCAGCAGCGGATCGGCCTGGACAACACCTGTGCGTGCCCAAGTGACCTTGATGGCAATGGTTACATCGATTTTGGCGATGTGGCCTTCTTCCTCATGTATTGACGGGCACCCCCCGCCCAGCCTCTCGATGGGCTTGCGGCCACCCCCGGGTTCCTCTACACTGCGCGGCTCGAATTCGCACGCCGTCAGAACTACCGAATCGGCGCTGGACTCTTGGCTGAGCCAGCAACGCCCCTTGTGGGGGCCCGACAGGTAGGAGGTAAGGACCAATGGCCAAGAAGGTTTCCAAGGTTTTCAAGATCATGGCTCCGGGTGGCAAGGCCACACCGGCTCCGCCACTCGGCCCGGTGCTGGGCGCCAACGGCGTCAACCCCGGCCAGTTCATCAGCCAGTTCAACGAGAAGACACGCGAGCTGAACGGCCGCGTGGTCGGCTGCATCGTCACGGTGTTCGCCGATCGCACGTTCGAGCTCGAGATCAAGTCGAGCCCGGTGAGCGTGATGATCGCCGCGGCCCTGAAGATCGAGAAGGGTTCGGGCCAGCCCAACACCGTCAAGGTGGGCAAGCTGAGCAAGGACCAGGTCCGCAAGATCGCGGAAGAGAAGTTGAAGGACCTGAACACCACCAGCATCGAGAACGCGATGCGCGTGGTCGAAGGCACTGCCCGAAGCATGGGCGTGACGGTGGAGGCCTGATCCCATGAGCATTCCAAGCAAGAAGACCAAGTCGTCGTTCCGCGGTTTCGGCAAGCGCATGCGCGCCAACCTCGAGAGCAAGCCCGCAAACGCTTTGGCCCCGGCCGAAGCGATCAAGGCTCTTCGCACGTTCAAGGCCCCCAAGTTCGACCAGACGGTGAACGTGGTGGTGAACCTCGGCATCGATCCGAAGGCCGCCGATCAGGCGCTTCGCGGCTCGATCGCCATGCCCCACGGCATCGGCCGCAGCGCCCGCGTGGTGTGCTTCTGCCAGAGCGACAAGGTTGCCGCGGCGAAGGCCGCCGGCGCCGTCGAGGCTGGTGGCGATGAGCTGGTGGCCAAGATCGAAGGCGGCTGGATGGATTTCGACGTGGCCGTCGCCAGCCCCGACATGATGCGTGTGGTCAGCAAGCTCGGCAAGGTGCTCGGACCCAAGGGTCTGATGCCCAGCCCGAAGGCCGGAACCGTGACGCCCGACGTGGCGGGTGCGGTGAAGGAGTACGGCGCCGGCAAGCAGGAGTATCGCAACGATGACGGTGGCAACGTGCACTGCGTCATCGGCAAGATGAGCTTCAAGGACGAGCAGCTCGTCGCGAACCTCAGCCACTTCATCGCCACCATCGACAAGGCCCGCCCGGCCAGCGTGAAGGGCACCTACCTCAAGAAGTGCGTGATCAGCGCCGCCATGAGCCCTGGCGTGCTGGTGGTCGCCTGAACACGGAGCACCGAACATGAGCAAGCCAATCAAGCAGATGATCGTCCGCGAATACCAGAAGCGCTTCGAAGGCGTGGAAGGTGGCGTGTTGGTGGAGATCCGCGGCATGGACGCGGGCACCAACAACCGCATGCGCACCGAATTGGTGGGCAAGAAGATCCGCGTGAGCGTGGTCAAGAACACCCTGGCGGGCAAGGCCTTCCAAGGCACCGCGCTCGAGTCGCTCTCCAAGTTCCTCAGCGGCCCCAGCGCCCTGGTGTACGGTGGCGAGAGCGTGGTGGCCCTGGCACGCGAGATCGTGGCGTGGGCCAAGGACAAGGATTCGCTGAAGTTCAAGGCCGCCATCCTGGATGGCATCACCTTCGAAGGCAAGGCGGGCGTGGAAGCGCTCAGCAAGTACCCCACGCGCGAAGAGGCGCAGGCCAAGGTCGTCACCCTGGTGCTGTCGCCCGGTCGCAAGCTGCTCGGCGCCGTCAAGGGTCCGGGTGGTCGCGTGATGGGCATCGTGAAGGAAATCGAGCGCAAGCTGGAAGCCGGCGAGACCATCGCGGCCAAGGCCTGACGCATTCTTACTGAACCTTTTCGCCGAGTTCTGACTGGCCCCATCGGGTCAAACGCCGGAAGGTCCGGCGCCTCTTGGAACAGGCACAGGAGTTTGAGACATGTCCGATACGAAGACGTTTGATGCGAAGGTGACCAAGATCGGCGACGAGATCGCCAGCCTCTCCCTGAAGGAGGCCGTGGATCTGGCTGAGTACATGAAGGACAAGTACGGCATCGAGGCCGCTGCCGGTGGCGCGGTCATGATGGCTGCGGGCGGCGCGGCTGGTGGTGGCGCTGCTGCGGCTGCGGAACAGACCGAGTTCGACGTGATCCTCGACAACGGCGGCGCGAACAAGATCCAGGTGATCAAGGTCGTCCGCGAGGCGACGGGCCTGGGCCTGAAGGAAGCCAAGGACCTGGTCGATGGCGCTCCGAAGGCCGTCAAGGAGAAGATCTCCAAGGACGACGCCGAGAAGCTGAAGACCGCGCTCGAGGGCGCTGGCGCCAAGGTCACGATCAAGTAATTGGCGGGGCCACTGCCCCACCAACCAAATCCGAGACCCAAGACGGGCCCGGCCTCACGGCTGGGCCCGTTTCCTTTTTGAGGGACGGGGGTCGTTATTGGACTTCCATCGCAGTTCCAATAATGACCCCCGTCCCTCCCAACGCGAAAATATTTCAAGAGCGGTGCCTTATCTCGTTGCGGAATTGGCCCGGGTCTTGCTAGCCTGCAGGACTTGGCGGTGGGCGCAGCCATCTTCGATTTCACGCATTAATCGCAGCGGTTCCTCGGCAGGAACCGCGTCGGCGTTGGCTGCGCAAACATCTTGGAGCACGGACCCATGCCCCTGAAGACTCGCGACTTTTCTAAGCGCGGTGATGCAACCCCCGTTCCGAACCTCACACAGGTGCAGCGTGTCGCTTACGAGCGATTCCTGCAACAGGACAAGGAGTCCGCTGAACGCGATCCGACCATCGGCATCGAATCGCTGCTCCGCGAGGTCTTCCCCATCGAGAGCTATGACGCGAAGGTCAAGCTCGAGTACCTGCACTACCGACTGGAGCAGCCGCGCTACACGCCCGACGAGTGCCGCGAGCTGCGCCTGACCTACGGCATGCCCTTCCGCGTTGGCGTGCGCCTGAGCCGCGAAGGCGGCGGCACCATCAGCGAGGAAGAGATCTACCTCGGCGAGATTCCGATCATGATGGGCGGCGGCGAGTTCATCGTGAACGGCGCCGAGCGCGTGATCGTGAGCCAGCTGCACCGCAGCCCCGGCGTGGACTTCAGCATCGCCAGCAGCATCGGCGACCGCCCGCTGCACAGCGCGCGCGTGAGCCCCGAGCGCGGCAGCTGGATCGAGCTGGAGGTGACCAAGAAGGATGTGCTCACCATGCGCATCGACCAGAGCACGAAGCTGGCAGCGACCACCTTCCTGCGCGCCCTGGACGAGCGTTTCGGCAGCACCGAGAGCCTGCTGAAGCTGTTCTACGAGATCGAGCAGGTGAAGGTCGAGAAGCTCAAGCCGGAGCACCGCAGCGCCGAGCTGATCGTGGACACCGACACCGGTGAAGTGATCTGCAATCCCGGCCAGGAGCTGGGCGAGAAGGGCGTGGCCATCATCCAGGCTTCGCCGCTGAAGACCGCCAGCGTGATCACCAACCCGGGCGACCCGCTGATCCTCAACACCATCGCGCACGAGGATCTGAACTTCTTCGCGGACATCACCGAGTACCAGGCCGCCCTGCTGAAGATCTACGGAAAGCTGCGTCCGGGCAACCCGCCGCAGGTGGACAAGGCCGTCGCGCTGTTCAAGGAGAAGTTCTTCGACGAGAACCGCTATCGCCTGGGCCGCGTGGGCCGGTTCCGCATGAACCGCAAGTTCGAGATCTACCGCGAGAGCGGCAAGGGCGAAGGCCGCAACTGGAAGTGGAGCGAGGCCGATGCCCGCACGCAGCACCTGCGCGCCGAGGACTTCCTCGCCGTGGTGCAGTACATCCTGGACCTGCGCGCCCGCAACCCGCGCGCGCACGTGGATGACATCGATCACCTGGGCAACCGCCGCCTGCGCACCCTGGACGAGCTCGCCGTGGAGGAGATCCGCAAGGGCTTCCTGAAGCTGCGTCGCACCGTGCAGGAGCGCATGAGCGTGAAGGACCCGAACGAGCTCGGCAAGATCGCCGACCTCGTGAACAGCAAGAGCATCTCCAGCGCGATCGAGTTCTTCTTCGGTCGCAGCGAGCTGAGCCAGGTGGTCGACCAGACCAACCCGCTGAGCATGCTGGTGCATGAGCGTCGCCTGTCGGCCCTGGGCCCCGGCGGCCTGAACCGCAAGCGCGCCACCTTCGAGGTGCGCGACGTGCACATCTCCCATTACGGCCGCATCTGCCCGATCGAGACGCCGGAAGGCACCAACATCGGTCTGATCGCCAGCCTGGGCATCTACAGCGAGATCGATCCCTACGGCTTCCTGCTGACCGCCTACCGCGAGGTGAAGGACGGCAAGGCCACGGGCAAGGTGCGAAAGCTGCGCGCCGACGAGGAGCTGCGCAAGGTGCTCGCGCCGAGCGACACCATGGACCGCGAAGGCCGCCTGCAGGGCGCCAGCGTGGTGGCGCGTCGCGACGGCGACCTGACCCCGGTCGATGCGGGCGAGGTCGAGTTCGTCGACATCAGCCCGAAGCAGATCGTGGGCGTGAGCGCCAGCCTCATCCCCTTCCTCGAGCACGACGACGCCAACCGCGCGCTCATGGGAAGCAACATGCAGCGACAGGCCGTGCCGCTGATCCGCGTGGATCCGCCGGTGGTGGCCACGGGCATGGAGAAGGTGGTCGGCAGCCACAGCGGCATGATCATCAAGGCCAAGCGTGGCGGCACCGTCACGCAGGTGGACGCGCAGCACATCGTCATCGACAACGCCGACGAGTACGTGCTCCGCAAGTTCGTGGGCCTGAACGAGCGCACCTGCCAGAACCAGCGTCCGCTGGTGAAGATGGGCCAGAAGGTGAAGGCGGGCGACATCATCGCCGACGGCGCCAGCACCCAGCTGGGCGAGCTGGCCATCGGGCGCAACGTGCTCGTGGCCTTCAACACCTTCGACGGCTACAACTTCGAAGATGCCATCGTGATCAACGAGCGCCTGGTGAAGGATGACGCCTTCACCAGCATCCACATCGAGAACTTCGACGTGGAGCTGCGCGAGACCAAGCTGGGCCGCGAGGAGTTCACGCGCGACATTCCGAACGTGAGCGAGCGCCTGCTGCGCAACCTCGACGAGAACGGCGTGATCCGCGTGGGCGCCAAGGTGGGCCCCGGCGACATCCTGGTCGGCAAGGTGAGCCCCAAGTCGAAGTCCGAGCTCAGCCCCGAAGAGAAGCTGCTGCATGCCATCTTCGGTCGCGCCGGCGAGGACGTGAAGAACGATTCGCTCGAGGTGCCGGCCGGCACCGAGGGCATCGTGATCGGTGCGCGCCGCTTCAGCCGTCGCATGCACCTGAGCGACGAGCAGAAGAAGGCCCTGAAGAAGGAGATGTCCGCCTACGAGGACGAGATGGATCGCAAGACCATCCAGCTCTTCAAGCAGATGGTGGCCGAGATCAACAAGGCCACCGGCAGCGACATGGTCGATCCCAGCACCCGCCAGAAGGTGGGCGCCAGCGACCTGCCCGAGGTCATCATCGAGCAGATCGAGAACTTCAACGCGAAGTGGATCAAGGGCTCGGCCGACGCGAAGGCCAACGCCGAGACCGCCTACGGCCAGTTCTGGCCGCGCGTGCAGGCCCTCCGCGAGGAGAAGGAGCGCAAGCTCGGCCACATGAAGCGCGGCGACGAACTCGCCAGCGGCGTGCTCGAGATGGTGAAGGTCTACCTCGCCACCAAGCGCCAGCTGAGCGTGGGCGACAAGATGGCCGGCCGCCACGGCAACAAGGGCGTGATCGCCCGAATCGTGCCCGAGGAGGACATGCCCTTCATGTGCGACGGTACCCCCGTCGACGTGCTGCTCAACCCGCTCGGCGTGCCGAGCCGCATGAACGTGGGCCAGATTCTCGAGGTGCACCTCGGCTGGGCCGCGAAGGTCATGGGCTTCCAGGCCGTCACCCCCGTGTTCGACGGCGCCACCGAGGCCGAGATCATGGGCGCCATCGACGAGGCCAACAAGCACGTGCGTGATCGCGTGCAGGGCTTCGAGAAGACCGGCAAGGAGCCCGGCCATCCGCGCGAGCTGCTGGCCGAGGTGCCTTTCGGCGGCAAGGTGCAGCTGCACGACGGTCGCACGGGCGAGCCATTCCACCAGAAGACCACCGTGGGCTACATGTACCTGCTCAAGCTGCACCACCTGGTGGATGACAAGATCCACGCGCGCAGCACGGGCCCGTACAGCCTGATCACCCAGCAGCCGCTGGGCGGCAAGGCGCGCACCGGCGGACAGCGCTTCGGCGAGATGGAAGTGTGGGCGCTCGAGGCCTACGGCGCCGCCTACGTGCTGCAGGAGCTGCTCACCGTGAAGAGCGACGATGTGGAAGGCCGCACCAAGATCTACGACAGCATGGTGAAGGGCACGAACACGCTGCAGGCAGGCATGCCGGTGGTGTTCGACGTGCTCTGCCACGAGATCAAGGGCCTGGGCATGAACATCCAGCTCGAGAAGCTCTCCACCGACGCAGCCCCGCTGCTCTGATTCAAGCAACGCAACGCATCCGTTCCAGATCCGAACTTCAGCGACACACGAGACCATCGCCATGACCATCGCAAGCGACAACGTCTACGACCGCGTGAACGACTACGGAGCCGTCCGCATCAGCCTCGCAGGCCCCAACGACATCCGTTCGTGGAGCTTCGGCGAGGTGAAGAAGCCCGAGACCATCAACTACCGCACCTACCGTCCGGAGCGTGATGGTCTGTTCTGCGAGCGCATCTTCGGACCGGAGCGCGACTACGAGTGCGCCTGCGGCAAGTACAAGGGCACCAAGTACAAGGGCATCATCTGCGACCGTTGCGGCGTGAAGGTGACTCACAGCCGCGTGCGCCGCAAGCGCATGGGCCACATCAACCTGGCCGCCCCCGTGGTGCACATCTGGTTCTTCAAGGCCATGCCCAGCCGTCTGGGCAACCTGCTCGAGATGAAGACCAGCGACCTGGAGAAGGTCGTGTACTTCCAGGATTACGTGGTGATCGATCCCGGCAGCACGGATCTGGAGTTCAAGCAGGTCCTCACCGAAGAAGAGAAGAACGCCGCCGTGGACAAGCACGGCCCCGCCGCCTTCACCGCCATGATGGGCGCCGAGGCGATCCGCGAACTCCTCTCCCCTCTCAAGCTCGACCTGCATGAGCTCAGCGACGAGCTGCGCGTGAAGCTGGCCGAGACCAAGAGCAAGCAGAAGCAGAAGGACTACTCCAAGCGCCTGAAGCTGGTGGAGCAGATCAAGGGCAGCAGCAACGATCCGCAGTGGATGGTGCTCGATGTGGTGCCGGTGATCCCGCCCGACCTGCGTCCGCTGGTCATGCTGGAGAGCGGCAACTTCGCCACCAGCGATCTGAACGACCTGTACCGTCGCATCATCAACCGCAACAACCGCCTGAAGAAGCTGATGGACCTCAACGCGCCCGAGGTCATCGTGCGCAACGAGAAGCGCATGCTGCAGCAGGCCGTGGATGCGTTGTTCGACAACGGCCGCTGCCGCCGCCCCGTGCTGGGCAGCAGCAACCGTCCGCTGAAGTCCATCACCGACATGATCAAGGGCAAGCAGGGTCGCTTCCGCGAGAACCTGCTCGGCAAGCGCGTCGACTACTCGGCGCGTTCGGTCATCGTCGTGGGTCCCGAGCTCAAGCTGCACCAGTGCGGCCTGCCGAAGAAGATCGCGCTGGAGCTGTTCCAGCCCTTCATCATCCGCAAGCTGAAGGAGCGTGGCCTGGCCGACACCATCAAGAGCGCCAAGCGCATGCTGGAGCGCCGCGAGATCGAGGTGTGGGACGTGCTCGAGGAGGTCATCAAGAACCACCCCGTGCTGCTGAACCGCGCCCCCACCCTTCACCGCATGGGCATTCAGGCCTTCGAGCCGGTGCTGGTCGAAGGCAACGCCATCAAGATCCATCCGCTCGTCTGCACCGGCTACAACGCCGACTTCGACGGTGACCAGATGGCCGTCCACCTGCCGCTGTCGCTCGAGGCGCAGGCCGAAGCGCACGTGCTCATGATGAGCACGCACAACATCTTCAGTCCCGCCAACGGCAACCCCATCGTCAGTCCTTCGCAGGACATCGTGATGGGCGTGTACTTCCTGACGGTGACGCAGTCCGAGCCGCCAGTGGCGCTTGACCGCTACATCGAGGGCGCCGCGGACTTCACGGCCGAAGAGCTGAAGTCGCTGCGCTCCCTGCCCCGCTTCGCGCATCCGCACGAGGCGATCCTGGCGTGGGAGACCGGCAAGGTGGATTACCACCAGTGGATCGAGGTTCGCCTCGACCGCTTCAGCGAGCTGGTGCTCGAGGCCGGCAAGGCCAGCAAGGCCATGAAGAGTCGTCGCACCATCACCACGGTGGGTCGCCTGCTGTTCAACGAGATCCTTCCCCACGGCATGCCGTTCTACAACTGCACGCTGGGCAAGAAGGGTGCCGCCAAGGTGATCGACGACACCTTCCGCCGCAACGGCAAGGCCGCCACCATCCGCCTGCTGGACGCGATGAAGGAGACGGGCTTCCGCTACAGCACCCGCAGCGGTCTCAGCTTCGGCGTGACCGATCTTCGCGTGCCCGGCGACAAGCAGAAGCTGCTCGACGAGGCCGAGAAGAAGGTCGGCAAGTCGCAGCGCCAGTACGAGAGCGGCGCCATCACCGATCAGGAGCGTCGCAACCAGGTGCTCGAGGCGTGGGCCAAGTGCCGCAACGACGTCAGCGAACTGCTGATGACCACCCTCAAGAACGACTGGCGCGACGCGGATGGCACCCCCATCCCGACGCCGGCGAAGGGCACTGTTCCGCCCAAGGGCGCGAAGCAGTACCTCAACTCGGTGTTCCTCTTCGCGGACTCGGGCGCTCGCGGCAACAAGAGCCAGATGCAGCAGCTCGCAGGCATGCGCGGCCTCATGGCCAAGCCGAGCGGCGAGATCATCGAGACGCCCATCAAGGCGAACTTCCGCGAAGGCCTGAAGGTGCTCGAGTACTTCAGCTCCACCCACGGCGCCCGCAAGGGTCTGGCCGACACCGCGCTCAAGACCGCCGACTCGGGCTACCTCACGCGCAAGCTGTGCGATGTGGCGCAGAGCGTGACCGCGGCCGACAAGGACTGCGGCACCAAGCGAGGCATCCCGAAGCACGCCGTGATGAAGGGCGAGGACGTGGAAGTGCCGCTGCGCGACGTGATCATGGGTCGAACGGCGCTGGCCAACCTGGTGGATCCGCGCACCGACAAGCTGATCGTGGAGGCCGGCCAGATGATCGACGCCGGCGTGGCCCGCGAGATCGAGGGCTTCCTCGGCGAGGACGGCGTGTTCCAGGTGCGCAGTCCGCTCACCTGCGAAAGTGAACAGGGCATCTGCACCCGCTGCTACGGCATGGATCTGTCCACCGGCAAGCAGGTGGAACAGGGCATGGCCGTCGGCATCATCGCGGCGCAGAGCATCGGTGAGCCGGGTACCCAGCTCACCATGCGCACCTTCCACACGGGCGGCATCGCCTACACCACCGCTGCGGAGAGCCAGTACAAGGCCTCCAACCCCGGCGTGGTGGAGATGGTGGATTGCAACGAGGTGGAATTCGACGGCAGCTTCGTGGTGCTGAAGAAGACGGGCCTGCTGCGCGTCCGCGACGCGAAGGGTCGCGAACTGGACAGCTTCAAGGTTCCCTACGGCTCGCGTCTGCAGGCGAAGCCGGGCGAGACCGTGAAGAAGGGCCAGCTGCTGCTCGAGTGGGATCCGCACAAGACGCCGATCCTCAGCGAGAAGAGCGGCACGGTGCACTTCGAGGACATCGTCGTCGGCGAGACGATCAAGATCGAGGAGAAGACCGGCGGCGTCCGCGAGACCATCGTGATCGAGCACAAGGGCGAGCGCCATCCGCGAATCGAGGTGCGCTCGGCCGACGGCCAGATCCTGGACTTCCACCACTTGCCGGCCAAGGCCCGCATCGAGGTGAAGGACGGCGACATGGTGCAGGCCGGCCAGCCGCTGGCACAGACCCCCAAGGAGTCCGCACGCAGCGCCGACATCGTCGGTGGTCTGCCGCGCGTCACCGAGGTGTTCGAGGCCCGCAAGCCGAAGGAACCCGCCGTGCTCGCCGAGATCGGTGGCGTGGTGGAACTGCTGTCGGACAAGCGCAAGGGCAAGATGACCATCCGCGTGGTGGGCGAGGGCGAAGTCGCCGTCGAGCACCA
>RFQW01000071.1 GCA_009924765.1 Planctomycetota bacterium
GCCACATGTGACCAAGGCCACCCGCTGTCACGCAGAACCATGCCCACCCACCGATCGCGCGGCGCAGTTCGGCGGGCGACACGCGGCTCTTCACCGCTGCACCTTCGCCTTCAGCAGCGCGGTGGCACGCAGCAGGCTGGGCAAACCGCTGAGCACGGTCGAGATCACGGCCAGCCACAAGGTCCATGCAGCAATGGCATGCCCCGTGGCCGTCGGCGCGTACCACCCATGCGACGCCTCGTTGATGGCGTATGGCGCCGCCACGCACTGCAGCAGCATCTTGGCCTTGCCAAAGCGATCGGCCGGAAATGGCTGGCCCATGCCTTCCAGCACACCGCGCAGGCTGGTCACCAGCAGCTCGCGCGCCAGGATCACCACCACCATCCAGGCCGCCACGCCGCTGCCCGACCCATCCACGGGCGCGGCCAGACCGGGTGACGCCAGAAACACGAAGGTGCCAAGCACAAGCACCTTGTCCACAAAGGGATCCATCACGCGACCGAAGGGCGTGATGGCGTTCCACTTGCGTGCCAGGTACCCATCCAGCACGTCGGTGAGCCCGGCCACGATGAAGATGATGATGGCCCAGCAGCCAGGCGTGCCTCGGTCGGCGTACGGCAGCGCGCCGATCCAGCCGAGCAGCGTCAGGCAACCAATCGACATGACGAAGCGCAGCGAGGTGATGGCGTTGGGCAGGGTGTGCCACCAGGCGACGGGCATGCCGTAGGGTAACCACCGCTCGCGGCCGAAGCGGGCGCGCCAACTACCGGTGGTGGAACGCGCTGCGATTGCCCCATCACCTTGCGGGTTCCACACCTGCCGCATACCTTCCCGCGCTCCATCGGAGCCCGCGTCGCGGGCCCGCGTTCGGACCTTGCCTGACTGCGCTCGCAACCGCCACATGAACCCGACAGATCAGCTCGCTTCCGCGCCCCTGATGCCGTTCTACGTTGCTGCCGCCATTGCAGCCGCCGGCCTGCTGCTGGTGCTGCGCCCCGGCCGCGCCGCCATGCGCCGTGCAGGTGCCGTGATCGGCCTTGCAGGCTTCGGCATGCTGATGGCCCAGGGCCTGAAGCTGGCCGGACCATCCGATGGCAGCGTCAGCACGCCCTTCTACATGGCCTTCGCCGCCATCGGCGTCATCGGTGCCGTGCGCGTGATCACGCATCCGCGCCCGGTGTTCGCGGCCATCTACTTCGTGCTCACGGTGCTTGCGGCGGGCGGCATCTTCCTGATGCTGCAGGCCGAATTCCTGGCCTTTGCGCTGATCATCGTGTACGCGGGCGCCATCCTGATCACCTACATGTTCGTGCTGATGCTGGCGCACCAGAGCCCCGAAGACGAGATCGGTCGCATCGGCGCGGAGGATTACGACCGCATTCCGCGCGAGCCGCTGGTTGCAACGCTGCTCGGCTTCTTCCTGATGGCATCGCTTGGCTCGGTGATCGAGCGCGCACCCGAACTGGCCATGGAGAACGCGGCCATCGCGCAGTCGCGTGCCACCGCCGATCGCGCGGCCGCGCTGCAGAAGCTGCCCAACACCATGCTGCAGCAGGCCAAGGCGAAGGAACCCACCGCCACCGGCCTTGCGCGCGATGCGGGCGGCCTGGCCTCGGCAACCGATGGCGCCATGGTGCAGGTGCGCGTGAACGCCGAAGGCGACGCGGTGCGCACCGTGCAGGTGAACCCTGCCGATGCCGTGGACAACGTGCAGATGGTGGGCCTTGATCTGGTGGCCAAGTACCCCGCCAGCCTGGAGCTTGCCGGCGTGATCCTGCTCATGGCCATGTTCGGCGCCGTGGTGCTGGCTCGCCGACAGATCGAGCTGGGCGACGATGAGCGACGCAAGGCTGCCGGCATGGGCAGCATGGTGCTGGATGTTCCCGAGACCGAGCGAGGTGGCGCATGATGCATCTGCTGGCTGATGCCGCACCCGCGATGGCCCCCACGCAGGGCGTCACCATCGCGCTGGTGCTGAGCGCGGCGCTGTTCACCGTGGGCCTGATCGGCTTCCTGGTGCGCCGCAACATGATCCTGATGTTCCTGTGCACCGAGCTGATGCTGCAGGCCGCGGGCATCGCCTTCATCGCCTTCGGTCGCATGCGCATGGACACCTCCGGCCAGGTGTTCGTGATCTTCATCCTCACGGTGGCCGCCGCCGAAGCCGCGCTGGCGCTGGGACTGGTGGTGCTGCTGTACCGCCGCCGCGAGACGCTGAGCGCCGAGGCCTGGCAGGAGCTGCACGAACAATGATGCTTCCATCGCTGATGCTTGCACTGAACGACGCCGCGGCCGGTCACGGCTCGCTGGCCGACGCGGTGATCCCCAAGGCCGTGGCCGCGCCCGAACTGCGCTGGGCCGGCTGGATCCTGCTGCTGCCCGCCATCTCCGCCGTGCTGTGCACGCTGCTTGCGGTGCTGCGCACCAAGAGCAAGCTGCCCGCGCTGGTCACGGTGCTGTCGCTCGGCACCTGCTTCGCGATGGTGCTGAAGCTGTACCTGAGCCGCGGCCCCGACGCGGGCCCGGTGGTGGTGCACCTGTGGGACTGGATGAACTTCAGCTGGGGCGGCGGACCGTGGAAGAGTTTCCAGGCCGACATCAGCCTGTACATCGACAGCCTCACCATGCTGTGGATGCTGTTCGTCACCGGCCTCGGCACGCTGATCGCCGTGTACGCCAGCGAATACATGGAAGGCGAGCGTGGCGCGGGCTACTGCCGCTTCTTCTTCGGCGTCAGCATCTTCCTGCTCGCCATGAGCGCGCTGGTGATGGCCGACAACCTGCTGCTGCTGTATCTGGGCTGGGAAGGCGTGGGTCTGGCCAGCTACCTGCTGATCGGCTTCTACTACCAGAAGCCCGCCGCGGTGGCCGCCGGCAAGAAGGCCTTCATCATGAACCGCATCGGCGACCTGGGCCTTGCGATCGGCATCTGGCTGATCTGGGTCAACTACGGGTCGATCGAGTTCAACACGCTGTTCCAGGCCTTCGGCGATGCCGCGCGCGGCGTGGGTGGTTGGGATCGTTCGCTGATCCCCTTCTGCCTCATGTTGGGTGCCTTCGGCAAGAGCGCGCAGCTGCCGCTGTTCACGTGGCTGCCCGACGCCATGGAAGGCCCCACGCCGGTCAGCGCGCTGATTCACGCCGCCACCATGGTGACGGCGGGCGTGTACCTGATCGCGCGCATGCAGCCGCTGTTCACGCTGCACCCCGATGCCATGGCCACCGTGGCGTGGGTGGGCGCGCTCACCGCGCTGCTGAGCGCCACCATCGGCATGGCGCAGTACGACATCAAGCGCGTCTTCGCCTACAGCACCGTGAGCCAGCTTGGCTACATGTTCATGGGTCTGGGTGTGGGCACGGCGTTCGGCGCGGCGTACCACGTGTTCACGCACGCGTTCTTCAAGGCGCTGCTCTTCCTGACGGCCGGCGCCGTGATGCACGGCTTCGCGGGCCAGCTGGATCTGCGTCGCCTGTCGGGCCTGCGCAAGGTGCCGGGCTTCGCCATCGTGAGCTGGACCATGCTGGTCGGCTGCCTGTGGCTGTCGGCCTTCCCCTACACCGCGGGCTTCTTCTCGAAGGACCTGATTCTGGTGCAGGCCATGAGCCAGCCGCGCTTCCAGGTGCTGGGCTGGATCGGCCTGATCACCGCGGCGATGACGGCCTACTACACCTTCCGCGTGTGGTTCCGCGTGTGCGCGGGTCCGGTGTCGTATGTGCCGGGTGAAGATGCGCATGCGCACGATGACCACGGCGATCACGGCCACGATGATCACGGGCACGGTGCCAAGGCGCACGATGCGCACGCTGGCGAGTTTCATCCGCATGCACCGCGCTTCGCCATCAACGGCGTGCTGCTGCTGATCTGCCTGGGTGCGATTCTCGCAGGCATCCCCGGTATCCAGGCGCTGCGAGGCCAGCACAACTGGGTGCAGGAAATGGTCTACCACTCGAGCGCCGTGCGCGCCTCGGGCGTGGATCACGTGACCACGCCAGTGGCGTTCGGTCTGGATCCGCACGGCGTGGTGAGCGTGTTCGGCATCAGCGCGGCCATCGGCGGCATCCTGATCGCGCTCTGGCTGCACCTGCTTGATCGACGCATGGCCGATCGCATCCGCACCGCCCTGCTGTCGAACGGCCTCACGCGGTGGCTGCCCACCAGCATGGAGAACAAGTGGTACTTCGATGAGATCTACCACGCGTTGTTCCGCCTGCCGATGTGGATCACCAGCCACCTGCTGCACTTCTTCGATCGCCACTTCATCGACGGCCTGCTGGTGAACGGCATCGGTCGCGTGCCGGTGATGGTGGGTCGACTGTTCCAGCCGCTGTACAACGGCGCGCTGCAGGGCTACGCCACCTCGATGGCTGGCGGACTCATTCTGGTGCTGGCGTGGGTTGCCTGGCGATGGCTGGGCGCTGGAGGCGTGTCATGAACCCTGCAATCCTGATCATCATGGCGCTCGCGGGCGCGGTCGCCACGGGCGTGGGCCCCTCGCGCTGGGCCAAGTGGACCGCCTTCCTCAGCACGATGGCCATCTTCGCGGTCAGCGTGGTGTTCGCGGTGCAGTTCCCTGAATGGCGCACCGGCAAGTACTGGCCCAGCGTGGATGACGGCAGCGCCATGAAGGCGTTCGGCATCAACCTGCAGATGGGTGGCGACTCGGTGAACATGCTGCTGCTGCTGCTCACCACCTTCATGATGCCGCTCACCATCGCGGGCAGCTTCAGCGCCATCACCGAGCGCGTGCGCGAGTACTACGGGTGGTTCATGCTGCTCGAGGCAAGCATCCTGCTCGCCTTCCTGAGCCAGAACCTGATCACCTTCTACGTGGGCTACGAGTTCACGCTGGTGCCCATGTTCTTCCTGATCTCGATCTGGGGCGGCCAGGAGCGCCGCACCGCTGCGATCAAGTTCTTCCTGTTCACCTTCCTGGGCAGCATCTTCACGCTGGCGGCGGGCATCTACGTGGCTTCGCGCGCCGCCGATGCCACGGGCGCCTGGGACTTCAGCATCGCCGCGCTCACCAAGTTCGGCAGCGAGCAGCTGAGCGAGCGCGAACAGTTCTGGGTGTTCCTTGGACTGATGGCGGGCTTCGCGGTGAAGACCCCCACCTTCCCGGTGCACACCTGGTTGCCCTGGGCGCACGATCAGGCGCCGACGGGCGGCAGCGTGGTGCTGGCGGCCGTGCTGCTGAAGCTTGGTACCTACGGCGTGTATCGCATCGCGTTGCCAATGGCTCCGGCCGGCGGCGTGGCGACCGCGACCTTCTTCGGCGTGCTGGGCATCCTGGCCATCGTGGTGACCGCCATGATCTGCTGGGTGCAGACCGACGTGAAGAAGCTGATCGCGTACTCGTCGGTCAGCCACATGGGCTTCGTCATCATGGGCCTGTTCGCCTTCAACCCGATCGGCATGCAGGGCGCGGTGATGTACATGGTCAGCCACGGTCTCTCGACCGGTGCGCTGTTCCTGTGCATCGGCATGATGTACGAGCGCTTCCACACCAAGGACATGGAGCAGATGAGCGGCCTTGCGCGGCACATGCCGGTGTGGGGCTGCTTCATGGTGCTGTTCACGCTGGCAAGCCTGGGTCTGCCCGGCCTGAACGGTTTCGTGGGCGAGTTCCTGTGCCTGATGGGCACCTTCGTGGCCGAGCACGACCAGCCCGCCGGCTATCCCGGCGTGATGGGTCCGTGGTTCGCGGTGGTGGCTGCCGTGGGCCTGATCCTCGGCGCCATGTACCTGCTCATCATGATCGGCAAGGTGGTGTGGGGTCCGCTGAAGGTGCCGGGCGCCTCGGCTGATCCGCACGAGCATGCGCACGGCGATCAGGGACACGGTGCGCTGTCGCGCGACCTGAACTTCCGCGAGGTGGCCATCCTGCTGCCCATCGCGGCGGCATGTCTGGTGACCGGCCTGTATCCGCGCATGATGCTGGATGTGACCGAGCCCAGCGTGCGTGAAGCACTGATCAGTTACCCCGAGCGCGTGAACCAGTTCAACGCCGAGCACGGCAAGGTGAATTCTTCCGCGAAGGCCAAGGTTGCCGCCATCACGACCACTTCCACGGAGGCTGCGCGATGAGCGCCACCACCAGCATCGTCGAGCGTCTTGGTTCGCTCACCCCGCAGATGTTCGTGTTCGCGGGCAGCGTGGTGGTGAGCGTGACGGGCCTCAGCCCCTCGCGCACCCTGCGCAACGCCACGCCGCTGCTGGCTGGCCTGTCGCTTGTGCTGGCGCTGGTGGCGCAGATCCAGGGCTGGGGTGGCCACATCACCACCGGCCTGCTGCTGCCATCCATGGGCCTGTACGCCAACGGCCTGACGCTGCTCATGGGCCTTGGACTGATCGCCATCGCCACCGGTCTGATCGATCGTCGCTACGAGGATGCGGTGGCGCGCGGCGTGACGCAGTTCGACCCCATTCGCGTGGTGCGCGGCGAGTTCTTCGCGTTCATGCTGCTCAGCCTGTGCGGCGTGCTGCTGATTCCGGCAAGCCCCGACCTGATCTGGCTGTTCCTGGCGCTGGAACTCACCAGCCTGCCCACCTACATCATGGTGGCCATGAGCCGCGGCACGCGCCGCGCGCAGGAAGCGGCCGTGAAGTACTTCTTCCTGGGCGCGCTCAGCACCGCGATCATGGTGTACGGATTCGCCATGCTGTACGGCAGCACCGGCTCGCTGCAGCTCACCGAGATCAAGAGCGCGCTGGCCGCGCAGAGCGCCATGGGCGGCATCGACTCGATCGGCCTGATCGGTCTGCTGCTGGTCACGCTTGGCCTGTGCTTCAAGCTGGCTGCCGCGCCGATGCACTTCTACGCGCCCGACGTGTACGAAGGCGCCGCTGCGCCGGTGACCGGCTTCCTGGCCTTCGTGCCCAAGATCGCCGGCTTCACCGCCCTGCTGCTGGTGCTGGATGCGGCTGGCTGGGGCAGCAACAACTACGGCGGCAATGGCCTGCCGCCCGCCCTGCAGGCCACCATCTGGATGGTGAGCGTGCTCACCATGACGCTGGGCAATGTGGGCGCCATCCTGCAGCGCAGCGCCAAGCGCATGCTCAGCTACAGCAGCATCGCGCACTCGGGCTACATGCTCATGGCCATCGTCGCGGGCCCCGTACTGGGTCTGCCCGCGCTGCTCTTCTACCTGCTGGCCTACGGCGTGACCAACACGTCGGTGTTCGGTGCCATCGCGGGCATCGAGCGACAGGGTCAGGAAGTGGAGAAGATCGAGGACCTTGCTGGCCTCTCCAACCGCCATCCCGGCGCGGCCACTTGGCTGGCCGTGGGCAGCGCCTCGTTGATGGGCATGCCGCCCTTCCTCGGCTTCTGGGCCAAGTTGGTGCTGTTCATCGCGGTGATCAAGGCTGGCCAC
>RFQW01000072.1 GCA_009924765.1 Planctomycetota bacterium
GAAGCCACGCTGCGCGGCCACACCACGGTGAAGTCGAAACTGGGCGCGGCCTGATTCAGCCGGAAGCGCCAGTAGGTCTTGCCGTTTGCGGCGAGCGTGGCGGTGCCCCACCCCATCGACTCGGCCGGCGACGCGTTGGTGGACACGGAAGTGCCGTTCACGCGCGTCGCGGTCACGATGCGATGCGCCCGATCCACGTTCAATTCGCCACTGCCACGCATGACATCCAGCGGCTTGGTGGCCATGCCGCGGCTGGCACCGGACTGCGGTGCATCGTTGTGCCAGCCCACCGGGCGATCCGCGCCGCCCACCAGGCATGCCTTGGCGATCTGCGCCCGTTGCGTGTTGGAAAGACTGGTGTAGGCGCTTCCGCGAAGGGTTTCAAACAGCAGCGCGGCCGCGGACCCAACCACTGGTGTGGCGAAGCTGGTGAACTGCCCCGGCGCGATGATGTCGGGCTTCATGCGACCGGGCGTGTCACTGGCGCTGGCGGTGTCGCCAGCCGAGTGCTGCAGGTCGAGCCGGCCCACACTCAGACCGTTGAAGCAGTCGCCCATCATCGGGTACCGCGCACTGCCCGCCCCGTTGTTCTCTCCGCACACAGCCAGGATGCCGTCGCGCGTCATCTGATAGTCGAGCCGACGGATCGCCTCACGGTCGTATCCCTCGTTGCCCGGGCCGAACGATGCGATCCACGAGTGGTTCATGACGCGAACCAACGAATTCGGAGACGCGGCGGGCAGCGTGGTGCCGGCTCCCACATTCAGCGTGTCGAAGAGCCAGCTGTTCACGTTGTACACCCAGACATTCGTGATGCCGGTGGCCATCGCCGTGCTCGATCCATACAACCACTTCGCCACATTGGTGGCATGCCAACTGTTGCTGGAAGGTGCATTCACCGCCACCACCGCCTTGCCCGCGAACTCGGGGTCGGAGAGATCCGGCGCATAGTCGCTGCCGCCGTTGGTCATCGTGGCCTCGACCTGCACGGCATACACGCCGGCACCCGTGGGTGCGCTGGCGCCAAGACGGGCGATCAGTGCCGCGCGACCACCATCCGCGTCACCCATGGCGGTGCCAACGCACAGCGCGGAGACGGTGATCAGGATGGCGCTGCGCTGAAAGGTCACTTGGTTTCCCTGTTCCTGCGGTGCGGCTGCATGGTTCTGTACGCGCTGAGGTGCCTGCAGTGATCCCACTTTGGCTTGCCGCCACCCCAAGGCAAGCATTTGCAGGTCCGAAAAGCGCCAAATCTCGTTTCGGGGGCTACCTTTGCGGGCATGCAGCACATGGTCGCCGTCACCGAAGCCCTGTCGCCGGCCGCCATGACCTGGCTACGGGGCCAATGCACCGTGGTGCAGGCGGCGCCAGGCACAGCCCTGTTCGCGAATCACGCCGCGCAGCTGCAGGGCCTGGTGGTTCGCACGCTCACCCGGGTCGACCGGGAACTGCTCCGCGTTCTGCCGTCGTTGAAGGTGGTGGGTCGAGCGGGCGTGGGGCTGGACAACATCGATCTGCAGGCATGTCGCCAACGCGGCGTGACGGTCGTGTCCACTCCCGATGCCAACACCCAGGCGGTGGTCGAGTACGTGCTCAGCCTGCTGTGCGATGCCATTCGGCCGCGGGTTTTTTTGGACAAGCCCGTGGACGCCGAACCATGGGAGCGCATCCGCAGCGAGATCTGCGGCGTGAAGCAGATGGATGAATGCACGCTGGGCATCCTGGGGCTGGGGCGAATCGGCTCGCGCGTGGCGCAGGTGGCAAGCGCGATCGGGTTCGAGGTTCTGTACAACGATCTGCGAGAGATTCCGGTCGAGCAGCGCCACGGCGCCACGCCGGTGAGCATCGAGCGCCTGTTCGCCGAGAGCGATGTGCTCACGCTTCACATCGACGGCAGGCCTTCGAACCGCCATGCCGTGAACGCCTCGCTGATCGCGTCGATGAAGTCCGATGCACTGCTGCTGAACACCTGTCGCGGCTTCGTGCTGGATCATGAGGCACTGCGTGACTTCCTGGCCGGCAACCGCGGAGCGCAGGCGTTGCTCGACGTGCATGAACCGGAACCCTTCGGTGCGAACCATCCCCTGCTTGGATTGCCAAACGCGCACCTGGCACCGCATCTGGCAAGTCGCACCCGCACGGCCATGGAACGCATGAGTTGGGTGGTGCGCGATGTGGTGGCGGTGCTTCGCGGTCAGGCGCCGCAGTTCCCTGCCTGAGTCCAAGGGCCCGCCACGGTGTGGATCCCCTCTCGTACACTTCGCCCCAAACGGAGGCCCCTCGCATGCAATTCTCGATCGACTCGGTCCACGCCCGCCAGATCCTCGACAGCCGCGGCAATCCCACGCTTGAATGCGAAGTGATGCTCGCAGGCGGCGCGGCCGGCCGTGCCGCCGTGCCAAGCGGCGCCAGCACCGGTGAACACGAGGCGGTGGAACTGCGCGACGGCGACAAGAAGCGCTGGCGCGGCAAGGGCGTCACCAAGGCCGTGCGCAACGTGAACGACGTCATCTACCCCGCCATCGGTGGCATGGATGCCCGCGAACAGCAGGCGATCGATCACCTCATGATCGAGCTCGACGGCACCAGCAACAAGCGCAAGCTTGGTGCAAACGCCACGCTGGCCGTCAGCATGGCCGTGGCGCACGCGGCAGCCCGTGCCAGCCAGTTGCCATTGTGGCGCTACCTCGGCGGCGCACACGCGCATGTGCTGCCCGCACCCATGATGAACATCCTCAACGGCGGCAAGCACGCCGACAACACCGTGGATTTCCAGGAGTTCATGGTGCAGCCGGTGGGCTTCGACACCTTCGAGGACGGCTTCCGCGCAGGCGTGGAGATCTACCACGCGCTCAAGGACGTGCTGCATGACCGGCACCTGTCCACTGCCGTGGGCGACGAAGGTGGTTTCGCACCCAACCTGAAGCGCAACGAGGACGCCTGCGAACTGATCGCCGAAGCGGTGAAGAAGGCCGGCTACGACCTGGGTCGCCAGATCGTGATCTGCCTCGATCCCGCAACCAGCGAGCTCGCCAACGAGGCGAAGAAGGTGAAGAAGAAGGGCTACCGCATGTTCAAGAGCGCGCCCGATCGCGTGCTTTCGAGCGACGAGATGATCGACCTGTGGGCCAAGTGGTGCCGCACGTGGCCCATCCGCAGCATCGAGGACGGTCTGGCCGAGGACGACTGGGCTGGCTGGAAGAGCCTCACCGCCAAGCTCGGCGGCTCCGTGCAACTCGTGGGCGACGACCTGTTCGTGACGAACCCCGAGTTCCTGGCCAAGGGCATCAAGCAGAAGTGCGCCAACGCCATCCTGGTGAAGGTGAACCAGATCGGCACGCTCACCGAGACGCTGCAGGCCGTGGAGATGGCGCAGCGCGCCGGCTATCGCGCCATTCTCAGCCATCGGAGCGGCGAGACCGAGGACGACACCATCGCCGACCTGTCGGTGGCCACCAACTGCGGACAGATCAAGACCGGCGCACCATGCCGCAGCGACCGCAACGCCAAGTACAACCAGCTGCTGCGCATCGCGGAGCACCTTGGATCCACGGCTGCCTACGGCGGCCGGGACCTGCGCTGACGCATGGCGGCGGGCGCGAACATTCCAGGCACGCGCCACCAAGCCGACACGCTGCCTCCAGACGCCGTCGAGAAGCTGATCGCCGTGTCGCGTCGCCTCGCCGAGACGGCCGATCTCGCCATGGTGCTGGCCACCGTGATCGATGCGCTGCGGGATCTGCTCGAGGCAGACCGTGCTTCGGTGTTCGAGTACGACCCCGCGAGCAACGAACTGTTCACGCATGTGGCCCACGGCCTGAGCGACAAGGACCGCCCGGAGGTGATCCGGATCCCCGCCAGCCGGGGCATCGCGGGTGCCGCAGCGACCGAGCGCGTGCTGGTCAACATTCCCGATGCCTACGCCGACAGCCGCTTCAATCGCGAAGTGGATCGACGGACCGGCTACCGCACACACTCCATCCTGGCGATTCCCCTGATGGATCACGAGGGTCGGCTCGTCGGCGTGGCACAGGTGCTCAACCGCCGTGGCGGCGCATTTCGGGCGATCGACGAGCAACTGGCAGCCGGCATCGCGGCGCACGCGGCGGTTGCGATCCGGCGCGGCCGCCTGATCGAGGACCGCCTCGCGCGCGAACGCATGGAGCGCGACCTGATGGCGGCGCGCAGCATCCAGCAGAGCACGTTCCCCACCGCGCTTCCGAGCCCGGCGAACTGGCAGATCGCCGCCGCGGGCGAGCCTGCCGAGCAATGCGGTGGCGATGCGTTCGACGTGGTGCCGCTGCGGAGTGGCCACATCGTCGCGCCCGAGGAGGCTGCTGACGAACTCGTGGTGCTCATCGCCGACGCCACCGGCCACGGCATCGGCAGCGCGCTCAGCGCCATGCAGTCCCGCGCCATGCTGCGGCTCGGACTTCGGCTGGGGCAGCCCATCGAGCGCATCGCGTCCGAGACCAATCGGCAACTCTGCCAGGACCTGCCCATGGGTCGTTTCGTCACCGGCTGGTTCGCGCGCGTGCATCTGGCAACCGGGCGCGTGGCGTGCATCGCCGCCGGGCAAGGCCCCATCCTGCTCTACCGCCGCGATGCGGATGCCTTCACCACGCTGCCCACGGACATGCCTCCCATGGGCGTGCTGGCCGATGATGTGCCGCCCGAACGGACGGAATTCACCATGCAACCGGGCGACCTGCTGGTGGCGCTCACCGATGGCTACTTCGAGAGTGAATCCCCTGCCGGAGATCAGTGGCAGCAGGAACGGTGCGAAGCGCTCATCCGCTCCATGCGCGACGCCTCACCCGAGGCCATGCTGCAGGCGTGCAACGCCGTCATGCAGGACTGGTGCAAGGGCGCGCCTGCAGCGGATGACCGCACGGCCGTCATCCTGAAGCGCCTCGCCTGAGCGGATCACTTCGCCCGCAGACGCAGCACGCCGTCGCGACGGTCGTTCGGGTCGTCCATCGCTTCACGGAAGGCGATGGCCGCCTTGCTCTTGCCGAACCGACCCTCCAACGCGCCGAACGCCTCGCGCGCTGCAGTGAAGTCGCCGCCCGCGAAGGCCTGCACGGCCTGTTCGGTCATGCGGATGCGCTCCATCGGATCGGCATCGATGCACACCTCATGCAGGTCGATTGGCACGCTCTGACCCACCACCACCACGCGCCCCAGGCTGCACAGCGGCAGGCCGCTCGACCGTGCAGCCACCGCAGTGGTGCCATCGATCAGGATGCTGGTTCCGAACTGCTTGTTCGCGCTCTCGAGCCGAGCGGCCAGGTTCACCGAGTCGCCGATCACGGTGTAGTCGTTCAGGTCGGGCGGCGCGCCGCAATCGCCGATCACAACCTTGCCGGTCGCGATGCCCAGCCGCAGCGTGATGGGCGGCAGGCCGACACGATCCGGGCGCTCGCCGATCTCCTTCACCAGCCGCTGACACGCGATGGCGCTCGCGATCGCAAGCTCGCACTGACGCGGTTCCGGAACGAAGGCGCTCCAGAACGCGAGCAGGCCGTCTCCAAGGAACTTGTTCACGTACGCGTTCTGCGCGGTCAGCTCACGCGTCATGGCGCCCATGTACAGGTTGAGCGTCTTCACCACGTCGGGTCCGCCCAGCTGCTCGCTGATGGTGGTGAAGCCGGCCAGATCGCCGAACAGGATGGTGGTCTCCCGCTCGACGCCTCCCATCGAGAGCGCCTTCGGGTTCTCCGCAAGCAGGTCGACCAGCTGCGGACTCACGCGGGCACGGAACTGCTTCTGGATGCGCAGCTTCTCCCGCTGGTTGATCACCGCGACGGCGGCCGTGGCCGTGACCCAGCTGTTGAGTCCGGCGAGCACCGGTGCCGCCATCGGATACACGATGTCGAAGCGATCGAATCCCACCACGCCCAGCAGGCCGGCGTAGCAGGCAAGCAGCATCAGCAGCGCCACGAAGCCGGCACCTGCACCAAACCGTGCGGCCACCAGTGCCGCGGTCAGTCCGAGCAGCACCACCGCAAGCGGACTGGTCCAGGCGGGCGCGAATCGAAGCGTGCGCCCGTTCAGCATCATGTCCGCCGCGGCGATGTGACCGAACACGCCCGGCGTGCGGGGATCGAAGATGGTGCTCACCATGTCGGCCATGGTGCCGGTCGCGGTGAAGCCGAAGAACACCAGCTTGTCACCCAGCAGCGTGCGCAGGCGCGCATCGCTTTCGGCCAGTTTCGCCTCGCCTTCGCGCACAGCGCCATGCAGCAACCGCCATTCGCGCAGCGACGCAACGCTCACCTTCTGCTCCGGGGTCAACGATGGATCGTCGGCGGCCGCGGCGTAGTCGTTCTCCCAGATGTCATCCACCTCGCGTTGCAGCCGACCATCCGAGCGGGCCGCCTCGAACCACGCCGCATCCTTGCCGAGCAGCCCCGTGGCGATGTCGCGGCCAAGCACATCCAGGCGCGCACGCTGGGTCGCCATGCGCTGGCGGTTCTGCGCCTGCTCCACCAGACGACCGATGCTCACCACCGCATCATCGCCCTGCGCGTCGCCGTAGCCGCCAAGCAGGCGCGTGGGCCAGTCGATGGTCAACTTGCCCTTCTGCAGCACGGCCGTCCGATCACGCATGCGAAGCACATCGTCTTGCACGCTCAGGCTTTCAGCCGAACCGCCCTGGTAGGCCAGCGCGGCAGCGAGGCCAAGCTGCGGTGCCTGGCCGAAGTCCGTCGCGAACAGCGGCGTCAATCGACGAAGCCTTCCGTCAAAACGATCCGGGTCCGCGTTCACCACCCCGAACATGGCTCCCGCCGCGGCGATTTCCGGAATCGGCGGAAGATCCTGCGGCGAGCCACGCGCCGCGGTGTCCGCCTTCAGCGATTTCTGGATGCTGCGCCAACTCTCGCCGCGCCGCCAGGCCCGCTCGAGCAGCGGCCGCTCGCCGAATGCTCCCACCCGCTCGGCATCGGCGCCTCCGCCGAGCATCACCGCCACGAACGCGGGCAGGTCCTTCGGAAGCGTGCCTGCATGCGAGAGTTCATCCAGCACCATCCAGGCCGCCAGACTCTTGAACGCGGCCGGGCGCTCCAGCACGCGCGAACGGAACGGCTCCTGCAGCGCGGCCTCGTCCACGAGCACCCGCGCATCGCGATCCACCCCCTTGCGCACGGCGTCCGCGAAACGCTTCAGCGATCGCTTGCCGGCGGGCGAATCCCACGCCGCGTCCAGCATCTTGTCACCGCGCACGCTGACCGCGACCACGGTCTTGATCTTTCGCATCGCGGCGGCGAGCTGCTCGTCACCACGGGTTCCCTCCTCGGGTTCCAGGAACAGCACGTCGAACACCGCCACGCGCGCGCCGGCGCGGGCCGTCTCGTCCAGCGCCAT
>RFQW01000073.1 GCA_009924765.1 Planctomycetota bacterium
GGTCGCACCGAATATCCGCTGCAACCCGCCGGTTTCGCCGAGGCGATGCGCCGCTTCGTTGAGGAATTCAAGGTGGACGTGGTGGGCGGCTGCTGCGGCCATTCACGCGTTGCGCGAGGTGGTGGGATCGCGGCGCGCGCGCGTGAGCCGCGCCATCGAGCCGCAGCCCGCCGGTTGCAGCAGCCTGTATGGCTTCACCGAGTTCAAGCAGGACAACAGCTTCCTGATCGTGGCCGAGCGCACCAACGCCAACGGCAGCCGCAAGTTCAAGCGCCTGCTCGACGAGGAGCAGTGGGACCAGCTGGTGGGCATGGCGCGCGAGGAGATGCGCGACGGCAGCCACCTGATCGACCTGTGCGTGGACTTCGTGGGTCGCGACGGCGTGAAGGACATCGGCGAGGTGGCCAGCCGCATCGTGCGTCAGGTGAACGCGCCGCTGATGCTGGACAGCACCGAGGCGCCCGTGCTGGAGGAGGGCCTGAAGCGCGCGGGTGGTCGCTGCATCGTGAACAGCATCAACCTGGAGGATGGCGAGGAGCGCATGAACCGCGTGTGCCCGCTGCTGAAGCGCTACGGCGCGGCGTGCGTGGCGCTGACCATCGACGAGGATCCGCAGGCCGGCATGGCGAAGACCGCCGAGCGCAAGCTGCAGATCGCCGAGCGCATCCACGACCTGTACACGCGCAAGTGGGGGCTGGACGCGCAGGACCTGCTGTTCGATCCGCTCACCTTCACCATCGCCACCGGCAACGAGGACGATCGCAAGCTGGGCCTGGAGACGCTGAAGGGCATCGAGCTGATCGCGAAGCGCTTTCCCGAGTGCGGCATCCTCCTGGGCCTCTCCAACATCAGCTTCGGCCTGAAGCCCGCGGCGCGTGCCGTGCTGAACAGCGTGTTCCTGCACGAGTCGCGCAAGCGCGGGCTGACCGCCGCCATCGTGCACTTCAGCAAGCTGCTGCCCGCGAACCGCATTCCGCCCGAGCAGTGGGAAGCCGCGGAGTGGCTCATCTTCGATCGCCGCGGCGCCGAACGCCCCGAGGGCAAGGCCGCCGACTTCGATCCGCTGCTGCACTTCATCGGCCTGTTCCCCGACGGCGTGGAGCAGACCATCGAGAAGAAGGGTCTGGCCGACCTGCCGCTGGAAGAGCGCATGCAGCGGCACATCGTGGATGGCGACGATGGCGAACTGGCCACGACGCTCGATGCCGCGCTGGAGAAGTATCCGCCCCTCGAGATCATCAACGATCACCTGCTGGCGGGCATGAAGACCGTGGGCGACCTGTTCGCCGCGGGCACCATGCAGCTGCCGTTCGTGCTGCAGAGCGCCAGCGTGATGAAGAAGGCCGTGGCGCACCTGCAGCCGCACATGGCGCGCAGCGGCGTGGCCGAGAAGCCCAAGGCCAGCATGGTGCTGGCCACCGTGGCCGGCGACGTGCACGACATCGGCAAGAACCTGGTGGACATCATCCTGAGCAACAACGGCTTCAAGGTGCACAACATCGGCATCAAGCAGAGAGATCGTGGACGCCTGGCGCAGCACCGGTGCCGACTGCATCGGCATGAGCGGCCTGCTGGTGAAGAGCGTGACCATCATGGAGCAGAACCTGCGGGAGCTGAATCAGCTCAACATCACGGTGCCGGTGATGCTGGGTGGTGCCGCGCTGACGCGCCATTATGCGGAGAGTCACCTGCGCAACGTGTACGAGGGGCCGCTGTACTACGGCAAGGACGCCTTCGAGGGTCTGGCCGTGTGCGAGGCGCTGGCGCGCGGCGAGTTGCAGAAGATCGACACACAGGTGGAAGCGCGACTGACCAAGCGCGCCGAAGTGGACGCGAAGGTTGGGCAGCGACTCGAGGGCGGCGACAGCGCCACCGCCACCGCGCCCGGCCGCAGCGACGTGCGCGCCGACCTGCCGGTGCCCAAGCCGCCGTTCTGGGGCGATCGTCTGGTGGAGTCGATCGACCTGAGCGAGATCTATCCCTTCGTGAACCGCACGGCGCTGTTCCGCGGTCAGTGGGGCTTCAAGCGCGGCGACCTGAACGAAGCCGACTACGCCAAGCTGGAGCAGAAGGCCGAGGAGGTGTTCGCGCGCCTGTCCGAGCAGTGCAAGCGCGAGCACATCCTGCGCCCGCAGGTGGTGTACGGCTTCTGGCCCTGCGCCAGCGAAGGCAACGACCTGGTGGTGTTCGACCCCAAGGATCACGAGCGCGAACTGGAGCGCTTCAGCTTCCCGCGGCAGAACGGTCGGCAGCGGCTGTGCATCAGCGATTTCTTCCGTCCGCGCAGCGCCGGCGAGCGCGACGTGGTGGCGTTCCACTGCGTGACCATGGGCGTGGAGGTGAGTCACCGCGCCAAGCAGCTGTTCGAGCGCAACGACTACACCGAGTACCTGTATCTGCACGGCATGGGCGTGGAGTGCGCCGAGGCGCTGGCGGAACTGTGGCACAAGCGCATCCGCGCCGAGCTTGGCATCGGCCACGACGACAGTCCGCGCATCAAGGAGCTGTTCACGCAGAAGTACCGCGGCAGCCGCTTCAGCTTCGGCTATCCGGCCTGCCCCGACATGAGCGATCAGGAGAAGCTGTTCCGCCTGCTGCAGCCCGAGCGCATCGGCTGCCGCCTCACCGAGAACTGGCAGATCGATCCCGAGCAGATCACCCCGAGGCGAAGTACTTCGCGGTGTGAGCGGGGGCGTCACTTCGCCGGCGGCGCGTCGGTCTTCGCGTCTGCATCCGGTGACTTCGCGCAGCGGAACCCCAGGTGCGACATGCTGGTGTCCCAGTCGGTGCCGCGCCGCGCGCTTGGCCGGTAGTTGCGGCAGTAGTTCTCCGCGCACAGGAACGAGCCGCCCTTGGTGACGCGCTGCGACGCGTGCGGTGATTCGGGATTGGCACTGCGCACGGGCCCGGGCGGATTGCGGCACACGCCATCGGGGGCAAGCGAGGCATACGCCGATGCATCGAACCAGTCGCTGCACCACTCCCACACGTTGCCGGTCATGTCGTGCAGGCCGTAACCGTTTGCGGGAAAGCTTCGCACCGGCGCGGTGTGATCGAAACCGTCCTCGCCCGTGTTCTTCTCGGGAAAGCGACCTTGCCAGATGTTGGCCATGCGCTTGCCGCCCGGCATCAGTTCATCGCCCCATGCGTAGCGCCTGCCTTGCAGCCCGCCGCGCGCGGCGAACTCCCACTCGGCCTCGGTGGGCAGGCGCTTGCCCGCCCACTTCGCGTAGGCGTTTGCGTCGTCCCACGCGATGTGCACCACCGGATGGTTCCAGCGACCATCGAGATCGCTGCGCGGTCCCTCGGGATGTTTCCAGTCCGCGCCGGGCGTCCAGCGCCACCATGCGGCGGGATCTTCGGTGGACACGGCTTGTTCGGGTTGCACGAACACCAGCGAGCCGGCGACCAGGCTGCTCCTGGGCGGAGGTGGCGTGCCGGGCGGAAGCTGCTGCTTCAACTGCTCCCACTCGGGCTTGCGCTCGGCCATGGTGATGTAGCCGGTGGCATCCACGAATGACTTGAACTGCTCGTTGGTGACTTCGGTGGTGTCGATCCAGAAGCCGTCCAGCTGCACGCGATGCGCGGGGCGTTCGACGGGATAGGACTCGGGATCGTCGGTGCCCATGGTGAAGGTGCCGGCGGGAATCCACGTCATGCCATCCGGCGTGGGTTGCGGCGGGCGCGTGGTTTCGCCCGTGCATCGCGCGAGGGTGGTCGCAAGCAGCAGCATCACCAGCGTTGGGCGCATGTCGACAAGATAGGCGCTTGCGCCGCGATGAAGCGGTGGTGCGCTGTCCGTATGCTCCGCGCCCATGCGCACCAACCGATCCATCCGACTGACAATCGCCCTGATCGCAACCCTGCTCGCCGCCGCCTGCGCGCGACACCGCGAGGAGATGTCCCCCGAAGCGCTGCTGCAGAAGCGCGATGCGGAGCTGGTGCAGCGCATGGATCGCATGAACGACTCGATCGGCAAGCTGGTCGAGCATGTCGACGCGCAGCTGAAGGCCGATCCGAAGTCGCGTCCCACGCTGGACGTGCTGGTGCTGTCGGGTGGCGGCGACTGGGGCTCGTTCGGCACGGGCTACCTGATCGGATGGAAGTCGGTCACCGGCGCCGATGCCATGCCCGAGTTCGACGTGGTGCTTGGCGTGAGCACGGGCGCGCTGATCGCGCCGTTCGCGTATCTGGGCACCGAGGCCGACCTGCGCACCATCGACAACCTGTACCGCAATCCCAAGTCGGACTGGGTGAAGGAGCGCGGCATCCTCTTCTTCCTGCCTGGCCACGAGAGCTTTGCCGAGGTGCCGGGCCTGGAGCGCGAGGTGCATGACGCCTGCACCAAGGACACCATCGCGCGCATCGCCAAGAAGGCCGAAGGTGGCAGCGTGGTGGCGGTAAACACCACCGACATCGACCTTGGCACGCAGCGGCCGTGGGATCTTTCGGCCGAGGCGATCGTGGCAAGCAAGAGCGGCGACACGCGCAAGTTCGAGAACATCCTGCTGGCCAGCAGCGGCATTCCCGGCGCCTTCCCGCCGCGCGAGATCGACGGCCAGCTGTACGTGGATGGCGGCGTCACCTCGAACATCATCTACGGTGGCGCCATGCGCAAGGACCAGACGGCACAGGCGCGCTGGAACGCGGCGCATCCGAGTGGCCCCAAGCTGCTCATCCGCTACTGGGTCATCCTGAACAACAAGGTGATGAGCGATCCGAAGGTGATCCAGCCCACGTGGCCCGCGATCCTTGGCCGCAGCGTGGAGCTGGCGATCCGCAGTTCCACCGTGACGTCGCTGCGTCACCTGTTCACCATCGGCGAACTGGTCACCTGCAGCGGTCAGGCAGACTGCGAGGTGCGCTACGTGGCCATTCCCGCCACCTGGCAGGCCCCCAAGGAAGGCGTGTTCGTGAAGGAGACGATGGTCGACCTGTCGAACGTGGGCATGAAGATGGGCGCCGACCCGAAGACCTGGCAGACGGTCGCGCCCTGACGCGGCGATCGTGCCAGACGCCAGCACCATCCACACGATCGTGGTGACCGCCTCCATGGGGCTGGTGGTGGTGCTGAGTCCGGAGATCGTGGTGCTTGGTCTGTTCATGGCGGCCAATCGCACCTCGCCGCGCCGCAACACGGCGCTGTTCTGTCTTGGAGCGATCATCGGGCTCGTGTGTGTGGTGGCGGCCGGTGTGTGGATGACGCTGCCGGTGCAGCAGGGTCCCCCCGAACCCTCGTGGCACGCGGCGATCGTGGAGGGCTGCCTTGGCACCGCGCTGCTTGCGCTGGGTGCGTATCGCGCGGGGCAGTGGCTGTTCGGCGCCAAGCCCATGCCCAAACTGGACGCAGGCGGCAAGTCCGGACTTCGCACCTTTCTTGAAGTGCTGTTCCCTTCCATGACGGATCGCCCGCACAGGCAGGGCGCGCATGCCGTGCACTATTTCCTGAGCGCGTTCGTGATCGGATTCGTCAGCGCGGGTCTGAATCCCAAGGTGCTGCCGCTGGGACTGCTGGTCGGTCATCGCCTGCACACGGAACCATCCGAGCGCACGCGCGTGGCATGCGGCGTGGTGTTCGGCGCGATCGCGTTGCTGCCGTGGGTGTTTCCGCTGGCGCTGGCCATGATCACGCCGGGGGCCGCGGTGGCAATCAAGGCATGGCTGGGACGCACCATGGAACGCCACGGGCACTGGATCGCGGCGTTGATCTGCGGCGCCTTCGGCGTGCACATGTGGATGAATGCCGTGGCCGCATGGCCCGGGTGACCGCGCCCTCAGCGTGTGCGCAGGATGAACGCGGGAATGGCACCGAGCGCGAGATAGCGTCGCAGCGTGGCGGCGGGCAGCGTGTCGAAGCGGCGCACCGTACCGCGGCAGCCGCGTTCACCGCAGTTGCAGCACATGGTCCACACGTCGTCGGCGCCAAGCAGGGTGCTGTAGTCGTGCGTCACCTCGTCACCAGCGCGGATGGCGCGGATGGCGCGCAGCACCAGGCGGCCGCGTTCCTTGAACAGCGCGGCGTTGGGCTTGCAGGAGTGGTTCGAGAACGCGCCCAGCTCGCCCTCGGGATTCAGGTAGCGATCCGTATCGAAGCGGATGCAGTTGGCGGCGCGGCGGGCGTTGCGCTTCCACCAGGTCCACAGGACGTCGCTGTGCACCACCGTGCCCTGCAGGCGGGTGATGCACGCGCCGCGAGCGAAGGTGCGGCGTGCCACCAGGCCACGGCCGTTGCGAACGGGCTGGATCGTGAGGGCTGGGGGGCGGGCGGGCATTCGGTCGACTCTACCTTTTCAAGATTTCTGAAGAATGTGTGTCCGTGCGTGACGTGCGGCCAGCGTGTTTCTCGTTTCAAGGGATGCGTGGGCGTTGTGCGCCGAGCGTTCGGCGCGAACTCTGTCCACGATTTGACTGACCGGGAATCAATCGATGCGAACCACTGCTACCACCGTTGCTGCCCTCGCGGCCGCCTGTCTGTCCGCCTCCGCGATGGCCGATTTCGGCCGGATCCCCGTGCCCATGACCTCGGGAACGGGCGTTGGCAACGACGGCTACTTCAACGGCACGTACCTAACCTCGATCGGTTGGCTGAACATCGGCATCAAGGCGCACGAGTATCGCAACGGCAACATGCCGGCGGGCTCCACCACCCAGTCCAGCGTGAGTGACGGCGGCACCTGGCTGAACCTTGACGCCCAGGCCCGCTACACCGCCATTGCGGGCATTGCGGCCAACAAGCCGTCGTGGAACCCGGCTGCGCCCAGCTGGGGCTTCACCTGGAGCATCGCCAGCGATCCGGAAACCGACGTGTGGGGTCGGCCCACCGCCGGCCAGTATCTGGCAAGCATGACGATCACGCGCCCGGACACCGTTGCCGTGAACATCTTCAGCGACGTGGATGCCTCCGGCGTCTTCGGTGGCGACCCCACCAACATGGTGTGGCAGAACAACTGGAACCTGGGTTACCTGGGCGTGTTCGGCAGCGGCGTGGACGCCAACACCCTGGGTGATTGGAAGATCCGCGTCAGCGTGAAGGCCAACGACGGCTTCGGCAACTACAGCCTCGCAGGAGATCACCGTGAACGTGACGCCGGTGCCGGGTGCCGCCGCGCTGCTGGGTGTGGCGGGCCTGATGGGCCGCCGTCGCCGCGCCTGACGCGCCGTTCAACAGAATGCATGCAACAACCGGCCCCGAATGCGGGGCCGGTTTTCATTTTTCGACTTCCGCGACGGTCTTGTGCGCGCCCGCATCACGCTTGCGCCCGGTCTGCATCAGCACCACGCCGCCCAGGATGAACGCCGCGGCGAAGGCCGTGCGGCCGTGCGGCGATTCGCCAAG
>RFQW01000074.1 GCA_009924765.1 Planctomycetota bacterium
GAACCCGCCGCCTGGGGCGTGGCGCTTGCCGTGGTGACGCTGACACCCCTGTCCGAGGAAGTGGTGTGGCGCGGCGCGGTGCAGCAGGCCTTGAAGCGACTCGGCATTCCGCGCCTGCCCGCCATCGGTTGCACCGCCGTTCTGTTCGCCATGGTGCACTGGAACGCCGTGCCCGACGCGTCGCGCCTGTCCGCGCTGCCGGCATTGGCCATGCTCGGCTTCGCGCTTGGCTGGCTGATGGAGCGCACCGGTCGCCTGATCGCGCCGGTGGCCGCGCACGCCGCCTTCAACGCCGCAAATCTGCTGCTCTTCTCTATGCTTGGCTGAATGAGCGCGAAGCCACGCATCCTGACTGGAGACACGCCGACCGGACGCCTGCACCTGGGCCACTGGGTGGGCAGCGTGAAGCGCCGCGTGGAACTGCAGCAGAGCCACGACTGCTACTTCATCATCGCCAACTACCACGCCTTCACCACGCGTTCGGAGCGCTCGGCGGAGATCCGCAGCGACTGCATGGAGATCGTGCGCGACTACCTGGCCATGGGCATCGATCCCGACGCCAGCACCATCTTCCTGCAGAGCGAGATCCCGGCGATCCACGAGCTGTGCTTCCTGTTCGCCATGCTGCTGCCCTTCAACCGCGTGATGCGCAATCCCACGCTGAAGGACGAGATCAAGGTGAAGGATCTGGGCGAGACGTACAGCTTCGGCTTCCCGCTGTATGCGGTGGGGCAGTGCGCGGACATCCTCACGTTCCGTCCCGTGGGCGTGCCGGTGGGCGAGGATCAGGTGCCGCATCTGGAGATGACGCGCGAGGTGGGCCGTCGCTTCAACCAGATCTACTGCGGCGTGGACGAGCACGCGGAAGACCATGACCACGTGAAGCTTGGTGGCGTGTTCCCGGTGCCCAAGGCCGATGTGGGTGCGGTGGGTCGACTGGTGGGCATCGACGGCAAGAACAAGATGAGCAAGAGCCTGGGCAACGCCATCTTCATCAGTGACCCTGCCAAGGAAGTGGAGAAGAAGGTGATGAAGATCTTCACGGGCCGCCAGAGCCCCACCGAACCGGGTGACGTGACCAACGCGCTGTTCCAATATGTGGAAGCGTTCATCCCGGACGCGGCGCGCGTGGCGGAACTGAAGGACCGATATGCGCGCGGCGACAACTTGGGCGACGGCCACGTGAAGAAGGAAGTGGCCGCGGCCATCAACGAGCTGCTGGAGCCAATGCGTCAGCGCCGCGCCAAGTTCGAGGGGCGCGACGATCTGGTGCTGGACATCCTGCGCAAGGGCTGCGAGAAGGCCAACGCCACCGCCGAAGCCACGCTGGAGGCCGCGCGCAAGGCGGCCAACCTGCAGTTTTTCAGCCGATCACTGGCCTATCGCTGACCGAACGGCGATCTTTCGCTGGATCGAAGCGCCGCGCGGTCCTATCTTTGTCCCCCCGGGCCGTTCCCTGCCGATGCACAGGAACTGCCCATGGCATCTTCGGACGATCCAATGCGAGACCCAGCCCACTGCCCCCACATCGATCGGGGCGACAACCGTTGCAGCCAGCGCTTCACGCTTGGCAACGCCGAACAGGCGTTCGCGGTGTGCTGCGGTGGTCAGCATGGTTGCGCGGTCTTCCATCGACTGAACATGGAGCAGGCCTATGGCACGCTCGACGCACCGAAGCCGGCCGTGCGCCGCATCGGTGCACCCGCGGCGACGCCACTCACGGTGAGCGCCGCCCATGCCCGAAACCTGTCCATTCGAAACCTGGGCGCGTGACTTCCTCGCCTGGGCGCGCGTCGAGACGGGGCTGAGTCCAGCCACGCTGGAGGCCTACGCCCGCGACCTTCGGCAGATGGCCGAGGACCTGACGAAGCACCGCGTGAAGGATCCGGGCAAGGTGACCATGCAGCATCTCGCGGAGCACCTGCAGCGACTGCGTCGCGAACGCGGCATGGAGCCGAGCACCGTGACGCGGCATCTGGCCACCATCCGCGTGTTCTATCGCTGGCTGCATGCCGAGCGTCGCATCGAGCGTGATCCGGCCCGGCTGCTGGAGCGACCACATCGTTGGCGCAAGCTGCCCGGCACGCTCACGCCGGGGCAGATGCGCAAGCTGGTGGAGGCACCCACCGCGGAGCACAGCGAGATGTGGCTGCGCGATCGCGCGATGCTTGAAATCATGTACGCGGCCGGCCTGCGCGCGAGCGAGGTGGGCACGCTGAAGATGAACGACTACAACGACACGCTCGCAAGCGTGATGGTGCTGGGCAAGGGCAACAAGCAGCGACTGGTGCCACTGGGTGATCCGGCCGTGAACGCGATCCGGCAGTACCTGAACGAGTGTCGCCCGGGACTGGCGCGCTTCCGCGACGGGCGCGACAAGTTCCGGCTGTTCCTGTCGTTCAGCGGCAAACCGCTGGAACGCGTGGCGGTGTGGCAGATCGTGCGCAAGTACGCGGCGATCGCGCGCGTGCCGGGCGTGCATCCGCACAAGCTGCGGCACAGCTTCGCGACGCATCTGCTGGCCGGCGGCGCCGATCTTCGCGTGGTGCAGGAGCTGCTGGGTCACAGCGACATCAACACCACGCAGGTGTACACCCACGTGGATCGCTCGCGCCTGCACGACGTGCTGCTGAAGCACCATCCACGCGAGGGTGGCGCATCGAAACCGCGCGTGGCGCACAAGCGCGGCGTGGCGAGCTGATTCGGCGCGGCCGCGCGTGTTCCCGTGCACGCTAGGCTGCGCGCCATGAAGACCGGCGATCCATGCGTGCTCGTGATCCTTGGCGCAAGCGGCGACCTGACGCACCGCAAGCTCATTCCCGCGATGTACGAGATGCACCGCGCCGGCATGCTGGACAAGGCCACCTGCATCCTGGGCATGAGCCGCACGAAGAAGAGCGATGCACAGTGGCGCGAGGACCTCACGCCGTGGGTGTCGAAGAGCGTGAAGGATTTCGACGCCGAGTCGTGGAAGACGTTCTCGCAGCGCATCTACTACGAGGCCGGCGACGCCGCCACCGCCGAGCCCTATGCACGCATCACGGCGCGCATCGAGTCGCTGAACGAGTGCCACGGCTGCAAGGGCAACGTGCTGTTCTTCATGAGCGTGGCGCCGGAGCTGTACGAGCCCATCGTGGAGCAGATCGGCGCGGCAGGCCTGGTGACGGAGGGCCGCCGCTGGTGCAGCCTGAACCAGAACGCACGCTCGTGGCAGCGCATCATCGTGGAGAAGCCCTTCGGCAACGACGATTCCAGCGCCGCCAGCCTGAACCGCGCGCTGGGCCGCGTGTTCGAGGAAGAGGCGATCTACCGCATCGACCACTATCTGGGCAAGGAAGTGGTGCAGAGCCTGCTGGCGTTCCGGTTCGCCAACGCCATCTTCGAGCCGGTGTGGAACCACCGCTACATCGACCATGTGCAGATCACCGCCGCCGAGACGGTGGGCGTTGGGCAGCGCATCGCCTTCTATGACGGCACCGGCGCGATCCGCGACATGATCCAGAGCCACCTGATGCAGGTGCTGGCGTTCGTGGCCATGGAGCCGCCGAGCGACTTCAGCGCGGATCACATCCGCGCGGAGAAGATCAAGGTGATCGATGCGCTGCAGTTGCCGGACATGAAGCGACTGCAGGATTTCGGCGCCGTGGGGCAGTACGGCGCGAGCGCCGACGAGAAGGCCTATCACGAGCTGACTGGCGTGAAGGACGGCACCACCACCGAGACCTTCGCCGCGCTGCGCATGGAGTTCGAGAACTGGCGGTGGGCCAAGGTGCCGTTCTACCTGCGCACCGGCAAGCGCATGGCGCGCAAGTGCACGCAGATCGTGGTGCAGTTCAAGCCGCCGGCCGCGAACCTGTTCCGAAAGACCATGAGCGATCCGCTGAGCGGCAACCGCATGGTGATCGAGATCGCGCCCAACGAGCAGTTCAGCCTTCGCTTCGGCGCCAAGAAGCCCGGCGCGATGCAGATCCGCGACGTGGAGATGATGATGGACTACGCGAAGGCCTTCAAGGTGGAGCCGGTGGAGGCGTACGGACCACTGATGATCGACGCCATGCGCGGCGACCAGAGCCTGTTCAAGCACCGTCTGGAGGTGGAGAGTGCCTGGCACGCCATCATGCCGTTCCTGGACGAGCGAAGCGCAGCCATCCGCAGCGGCATCCATGCCAACTACGCGGCGGGCAGCTGGGGCCCCAAGAGCGCCGACGACCTGCTGGCGCGCGACGGACGCGCGTGGTTCAACCCTTCGGCCTGACGCGCCGGCTTGGTAGTTTCGCTTCGCCATGAGCGACCTTCTCCCACTTGACTCCGAGTTTGCGCCGATCGAAGCACCCACCCTGCGCGGCCGCGTGGAAGCGCGACACGACGCCGAGGAGGTGTTCGATGCGCTGGCCAGCGACCTGATGGGTCAGGCACTGCACTGCGTGGGCAAGTACGGCGAGTTCCATCTGGCGCTGTCGGGTGGCAAGACGCCGTTCCCGTTCTACGAGAAGTTGATGATCGATCCGCGCTTCCGCGCGATTCCGTGGGGCAGCACGCACCTGTGGATGGTGGACGAGCGCCGCATCGGTTTCGACAACGACCTGAACAACTTCAAGCACATCAACGAGATCCTGGTGGAGCACTCGGGCATTCGCGCGGAGAACGTGCACCCCATGCCGGTGGAGGACGCCACGCCCGATGTCACCTACGAGCGCGCGCTGCGCGAGGCGCTTGGTCGCCGGCCGCAGATGCAGCAGCGACTCGACTTCGTGCTGCTGGGCATGGGTGACAACGGACACACCGCAAGCCTGTTCCCGCACACGCAGGTGCTGAAGGTGCGTGATCGCATGGTGGGCCTGTGCGAAGGGCCCACCGTCACGCCACCGCCGCGCATCACGCTGACCTACCCAACGCTGAATGCCGCGCGCTTCATCGCCGTGCTGGTGATGGGCGCCGCGAAGGGGCCCATGCTGAAGCGCGTGGCCAGCGCGAAGGACACCTACGAGGAACTGCCGATCCTGGGCATCGAGCCCATCGGTGGCGACCTGCGCTGGTATCTCGATCGCGCGGCGTGCGACGCGGCCCGCTCGGCCCGCTGAAAGTCCGCGTAATAGGGACGGGGGTCCTTATCGGCCGCGGCAATGAACTGACGCAGCATGCGGTTCAGTGCGCCCCAGAGCGGAAACAGATTCCAATAACGACCCCCGTCCCTCATATGGGACGAAGGAAATCCTCGAGCAACGCGGCCGCCGCAAGCGCGTCGCGCAACTCCTTCTTCTCGCCGCGCGTGCGACCGCTGCGCGCCATGCGCTGATCGGCCTCGAAGCTGGTGAGTCGCTCGTCCTGCAGGTGCACCACAAGGCCGCATCGCTGCTGCACCTGCTCGGCGAACGCGCGCGCGTCCTTCGCGGCGGGGCCTTCGGTGCCATCCATGTTCAGCGGCAGCCCCATCACCAGCGCATCGGGCGCGTGCTCGTGCACCGCGCGCTCGATGGCCTGCAGCAGCTCGGGGCCACGCGGAATGTGCAGCACCTCGACCGGCATGGCCATGCGCGTGATGGCATCGCCCGCGGCAAGTCCGGTGCGCTTGCCGCCCGCATCGATCGCCAGAAAGCGGACAGGCTTCGCGCTCACTGCACGTCGCCAGGCACGCGGCCCGCGATCTCCTTCACCTGCTCGGCCATGTCGGCGCGGCACACCAGCGTTGCGGTGGCGGTGCGCACCACGATCACGTTGTCCAGGCCAACCACGCTCACCACATGCGCAGGGTCATCGCTGGCCACCACCACGCCCTTGGCGGCCTGGTGCTGCGTGCGCGCATTGGCGCGATTGCCATCGGCATCGGCGGGCAGCGTTTCCGCCCAGGTGGGCCAGCTGCCGACATCCTTCCAGTTCACGCGCATGGGCACCTCCACGATGCTGCGGCGCGCATCGGCCGCCGCGGGTTCCATCAATCCATAGTCCACGCTGATCTTGGGCAGCGTTGGGTACACCTGCGCCACCACGGCATCGCGCTGCGGCGTGTCCCATGCATCGGCGATGCGCGCGAGGCCCGCCGCGCTCTCGGGCTTGTACCACCCGATCGCCTCCATGCACTTCGCCGCGTGAAACACGAACATGCCGCTGTTCCAGCTGAAGGTGCCGCTCGCCAGATACTGCTCCGCGCGCGTCTTGTCGGGCTTCTCCACGAAGCGCTTCGCGCGGAAGCACTGGTCGAATCCCGCGATCGCCTCGCCGCGCTCCACGTAGCCGTAGCCCGTGGCCGCGAACGTGGGCGTGATGCCGAAGGTGACGAAGCGCGTGGGATCGGCCTCGACCAGACGGAAACCCTCTTCAAGGCGCCGCGCGAACTCCGCCTGCGGCGTGATGAGGTGATCCGATGTCAACACCGCGAACACCGCATCGGGGTCACGCCTGGCCAGCACCGCCGCCGCGAAGCCGACCGCGTTCAGCGTGTCTCGCCCCGTGGGTTCGCCAAGCCAGTTCTCCGCCTTCAGCGCCGGCACCGCGCGCATCACCTGCTCGCGATAGCCCTCGGCCGCGCACACCAGTCGCCGCTCCGCGGGCACCACGCCTTCCAGGCGCTCACCCGCGATCTGCAGCAGGCTCTTGCCGTCGATGAACGGAAGCAGCTGCTTCGGCATGGCCTTGCGACTCATCGGCCAGAGTCGCGTGCCGCTGCCTCCAGCCATGATCATTCCGAAGCGCATGCGGCCAATGTACGCGCAGCCGCGTCGCGACTCACAACGAACCGCGAAGTCGAAGCGCCGTGGCCACCAGCACCTCAGCCGCGGCCTTGGCGCCTTCCACCTGCAGGGCGCGCTCCACCATGCGCTCGGCCAGCACGCGCGACTCGCCCAGCTGCACCAGCACCACCACCGCGTCGCCGGCCGCACCCACCAGGCTGGCGGCATTCGCCGCAACCACCGGTTCCATGCCGCCGCTCGCCATGGCCGTGAACCGCGCCACCTTGTCCTTCAGTTCCACCACGATGGTCTCGGCCATCTTCTTGCCGATTTCGGGAAGGCCGGTCAGTGCCTTCTCGTCGCGGCGCGCGATGGCCGCGGCCACCTCGGCAAACGGTCGCTGCAACGCCCGCAGCGCCTTGCGGTTGCCGATGCCCTTCACGGTGGTGAACAGCTCGAAGAAGTCGCGATCCTCGGCACTGCGGAACCCGATCAGCCGCGGCCAGAAGCTGCTGCCCTGACCCTGGCCCTCGAGGTAGTGCAGCGTGACGAACCGCACCGTGGCGCCACGCTGCCCGGCCAGCGCCGTCACATCCGCCGCCGGCACAAGCACTTCATAGGCCAGCGCGCCCACCTGCAGCAGGGCCACGCCGTCCTCGGCCGA
>RFQW01000075.1 GCA_009924765.1 Planctomycetota bacterium
GGAACCATGCGAACTCGATTCACCCTGCTGACCGCGACCGCCATTGCCCTGCTTTCCGTGGCCGCCTCCGCGCCGCAGTCCGGGAGCCAGCTCGCCACCCTGAAGGGCGAGATTCGCGTCGATGGCAGCAGCACCGTCTACCCCATCACCGAGGCGGTGGCGGAGGACTTCAGCAAGGCCGCCAAGGGCGTTCGCACCACGGTGGGCGTCAGCGGCACCGGCGGCGGCTTCAAGCGCTTCTGCAAGGGCGAAACCGACATCAGCGATGCCAGCCGCCCGATCACGAAGAGCGAGGCGGAAACCTGCAAGGGCGCCAACATCGAATTCGTGGAGTTGCCGGTGGCCTATGACGGCCTGTGCATCGCGATCAGCAAGCAGAACACCTGGGCAACCAAGCTGACGCTGGACCAGATCAGGAAGATCTACAGCGCCAGCGGAACCGCCAAGACGTGGAAGGATCTGGACAGCGCGTGGCCCGATCGCGCGATCAAGGTGTACAGCCCCGGCACCGACAGCGGCACCTTCGACTACTTCAAGGAAGTCACCGTCGGCAAGGACGGCAAGGTGCGCTCCGACATGAGCGTGAGCGAGGATGACAATGTGCTGGTGAACGGCGTGGCCGGCGACCGCGACGCGATCGGATACTTCGGCTTCGCCTACTACGTCGAGAACAAGGACAAGCTGGTCGCCGTGGCCGTGGACAGCGGCAAGGGCGCCGTGCTTCCCTCTGATGCCACGATCCTGGATGGCTCCTATGAGCCCTTCAGCCGCCCCGTGTTCATCTACGTGAACCGCAAGTCCGCGGACCGACCGGAGGTTGGCGCATTCGTGGACTTCTACCTGCAGCAAGCCGCCGCGTTGTCGAAGGAGGTGGGCTACACCCCGCTTCCGGAGTCGATCTACGGCACCGCCAGAACCAACTGGAAGGCGCGACGCACGGGCACGCAGTTCCTGGACGCCAAGGGTGACAAGGTGAGCGGTTCGTTGGCGAACGTGTACAAGTGAACGCGCCCCTGCCCACGCCCGCCCTGCTCGCCACGCGCGCCGCTCAACGCGGCACGCTTCGTTCAACGGCGCTTCGGGACAGCCGCGAACGGCTGGTGCGCGGAGCGCTGGCGCTCACATCCGTGTTCAGCGTCGGCATCACCTTCGCGATCATCCTCACGCTGGCGTGGGAGACCTTCCACTTCATCCAGCTGCCGGAAGTCACCCTTTCCGATTTCCTGCTGGGAACCACCTGGAGCCCGCTGCTGGGAGCGGAGAAGCACTTCGGCATCTGGCCGCTGGTGTGCGGCACCTTCCTGGTGGCCAGCGTCGGCGCCGCCTTCGCGCTGCCCGTGGGCCTGATCAGTGCCGTGTATCTGAGCGAATACGCGCGGCCCGGCGTGCGCGCCACGCTGAAGCCGGTGCTTGAACTGCTCGCGGGCGTTCCGACGGTGGTCTTCGGATTCTTCGCGCTCACGGTGATCACGCCCGCGCTGCAGGGCCTGTGCAAGCTTCTCTTCGGCGCCCCCATCTTCCCGGGCTACAACGCCACCGGCGCGGGCCTGGCCGTGGGCATCATGATCCTGCCCATCGTGTGCTCGCTCAGCGAGGACGCGTTGCGCGCGGTGCCGCGATCGCTGCGCGAAGGCGCCTATGCGCTGGGCGGCACACGATTCGACGTGAGCGTGCGCGTGGTGGTGCCGGCGGCCCTCAGCGGCATCATGGCCAGCTTCTTCCTGGCCATCACGCGCGCGATCGGCGAGACCATGATCGTGGCGCTGGCGGCCGGCGGTCTGGCGCACCTCACCCTGAACCCCGCCAGCGAGACGCAGACCATGACCGCCTACATGGTGCAGATCTTCCTGGGCGATGCACCCGCCTTCGGCGTGGAGAACCTCTCCAGCTATGCGGTGGCCGCGGTGCTGTTCACGCTGACGCTCGGCATGACCGTGCTGGGCAACGTGCTGCTGCGACTCTTCCAGGAGGAGTACGAATGACCGGCGCGCCGCGAAGCCAGACGGCGCGCGCGCTGCGCAACCGCGGGTTTCTCACCCTGTGCCTGGCGTGCACCACGCTTGCGGTGCTGTCGCTTTTCCTTCTGCTGGGCAGCGTGTTCATGCAGGGGTGGCACGGACTCGTCGATCAGGAGGCGTTCAAGGCCGTCTTCTCGGAAGGCCACCTCTCGAGCATCCCGAACCTGATCCGCTGGAGCTTCTTCACCGAGTACGCCAGTCGCCGCCCCGACGCCGCCGGCATCCGCGCGCCGCTGCTTGGCAGCGTGTGGGTGTGCGTCACCTGCATGGTGTGCAGCCTGCCGCTGGGCGTGGGCACCGCGGTGTACCTGGAGGAATTCGCGCGACGCAACCGCTTCAACCGCTTCGTGGAGCTGAACGTGCGCAACCTCGCGGGCGTGCCCAGCATCGTGTACGGCATCATCGGTCTCACCGCGTTCAGCCGCATGTTCGGACTGATCGGCAAGGCGGACGGCCAACCCCTGCAGTTCGGCGACCCCGATTCGTTCTTCAGCCTGCGCCTGCCCTTCGGGCAGAGCGTGCTGGCCGGTGGACTCACGCTGATGCTGGTGATCCTGCCGATCATCATCATCGCGTCGCAGGAGGCGCTGCGCGCGGTGCCCAAGAGCCTGCGTCAGGCCAGCCATGCGCTGGGCGCAACCACGTGGCAGACCACATGGCATGTCACGCTGCCTGCGGCGCTTCCCACCATCCTCACCGGCGCGATCCTGGCACTCAGCCGCGCACTCGGGGAAGCGGCACCCCTTCTGGTGCTGGGGATTCCGGTGTTCATCACCAGCACGCCGCAGGGACCGATGAGCAACTTCACCGTGCTTCCATTCCAGATCTTCAACTGGGCGGGTCGACCGCAGGCCGCCTTCCATGATCTGGCCGCCTCTGGCATCATCGTGTTGCTCGCGGTGCTGCTCAGCTTCAATGGCCTGGCCATCTACCTGCGCCATCGCCTTCAGAAGACTTCCGCATGACCCTGCACAACCCCCGAACCATGAACGACGTGCACACCCCGACATCCTCGAGCCTGACCCCGAAGCCGACGGTCGGAGACGCGCCGGCCTTGGACGCCGCGGGCGTATGCATCCAGGCCAAGGCCTTCAACGCCTGGTACGGATCGTTCCAGGCCATCCATGACCTGACGCTCGACATCCCGCGGCAGAGCGTCACCGCGCTCATCGGCCCCAGCGGCTGCGGCAAGAGCACGTTCCTGCGCTGGATCAACCGCATGAACGACATGATCCCCACGGCGCGCGCCGAGGGGGTGCTGACGCTGGATGGACACAATCTGCTCGATCAGGGCCACGATCTGGTGGAACTGCGTCGGCGCGTGGGCATGGTGTTCCAGAAGCCGAATCCGTTCCCCAAGAGCATCTACGACAACATCGCCTTCGGACCCCGGCTGCACCGCCACATGACGCGCAGCGAACTGGACGACCTGGTGGAGCAGAGCCTTCGCGCGGCGGCCATCTGGGACGAGGTGAAGGACCGACTCCACGCGAGCGCACTGGGCCTTTCCGGCGGCCAGCAGCAGCGTCTGTGCATCGCGCGCGCCATCGCCGTGGGCCCCGAAGTGCTGCTGATGGACGAGCCCTGCTCGGCGCTGGATCCGCGCAGCACGGCCAGCATCGAGGCGCTGATCCGCGAACTGCGCAACCAGTTCACCATCGTCATCGTCACGCACAACATGCAGCAGGCGGCGCGCGTGAGCGACATCACGGCCTTCTTCTACGAGGGCCGCCTGGTCGAATGCGGCCCCACCGACGGCATCTTCACCAACCCACGCAGCAAGCAGACCGAGGACTACGTCACCGGCCGCTTCGGCTGAGCGGCGCGCGCAAGGAGCACACGATGGCAGTCGATCTTCGCAACGAGATGGTGGAACTTCGCCGCAACCTGCTGGCGATGGGCGCGGCCGTGGAGCAGCGCGTGACGCGCGTGATCGAGTCGATGATCGAGAACGACCTGTCGATGGCCGAGAGCGTGAAGGCCGGCGACGCCGAGATCGACCGCATGGAGGTGGAACTGGAGTCGAGCTGCATGCGACTGCTGGCACTGGCGCAGCCCGTGGCCGGCGACCTGCGACTGATCCTGGCGGTGATCCGCATCAGCGGCGAGCTGGAGCGCGTGGCCGACCTGGCCCGCGGCGTGGCCAAGAAGCTCATCAAGATCGCGGCCATCGACGTGCTCATCCTGCCGCCCGCCATGACCGACCTGGCCTTCGCCACGCGCACCATGCTCAGCGACGTGCTGGCCGCGCTGGCCAACGAGGACGCGGCCCTGTGCCGCCAGGTGCGCCGCAGCGACCAGCGGGTGGATGACCTGTACAAGGAGATCCTGATCTGGGGCCGGGAGGAGATTCCAAGCCACCCGGAGGCCACCGCCGCCGCCATCGACGCCCTGACCATCGCCCAGCGATTCGAGCGCATCGCGGACATGACCACCAACATCGCCGAGGACGTGATCTTTCTGGTGGAAGGCCGGATTGTGCGCCACGAGGCCCCCGAAACGGGTGGTTGAGCGTTCGGGGGGTTTCGGCTATCCTGCTCGGCCCGCAAGGAACAGCCCATGCATTACCCGCACAAGATCAGCCGCACGAAGAAGGTCCGCAAGGTGGGTTTCCGAGCCCGTATGAAGACGCGCAAGGGTCGTGCGATCCTGAACCGCAAGCGTCGCGTGGGCCGCGCCATCCGCGTTCGCTGACGCCGTGGCGCACGCGCCACTGCTTCTCCTGATTGGACTTCGTTGTTCCGGGAAGACCACGCTGGGCACAGCCACAGCCAAGGCTGTCGGTGCGCCGTTCGAGGATCTGGATGCCCGTGCGCTGACGCTGCTGGGCTGCACCTCGATCACCGAAGCGTTTGAGCGTCATCACGAGTCGGGATGGCGGCGCGCCGAAGGACGCGCGCTCAGCGAGGCGATGCATGCAAGCGCAGGTGGCGTGCTGGCCGTCGGCGGCGGCACGCCCACCGCACCCATGGCCTGCGAGTCGATCCGTGCAGCGCAAGCCGAAGGGTGGCTGCGCGTGGCGCTGCTGCATCCAGGAAACGAGACCCTGACCCGTCGACTGTCCATGCATCGCGGGGATCGGCCACGACTGGCCGCCGATGATGCTGCGGAGGTGGCGCGACTCGCTGACGCGCGATTGCCGCTCTACCGATCCCTTGCCGACATCACGGTGGACACGCGCCAGCCGGCCGGGCATTGCGTGGCGCGCCTGAGCGCCCTGCTCACGAGTGGTCGCTGGCAATTCCCGGCGACGCAGGCCAGCGAATCACCTCGAGTCCGCTCTCGTCGGGCTTCATGACCCCCAGTTCGCGCAGCGCCTCCAGCGCCGCCAACTGCTCCGCGGCCTTCTTGCTGGGGCCCCAACAGGCCGGAAAGCGGCGCTCGCCACTCACCACCGCAACCTCGAAGCACTTGGCGTGGTCGGGGCCCTTCTCGTCCAGCACGAGATAGGTCGGCGGGGCCAGGCCCAGCGACAGCAGGCTCTGCTGCACCACGCTCTTGTAGTTGTACTGGTGGCCGGTGCGCGAAGCGCGCTCCACCCGGGCTTCCATGCTGCGCAGCACCAGTGCGCGCGCCGGCTCCAGACCCCCGTCCAGATACACCGCGCCGATCACCGCCTCCAGCACCGCCGCGACCACCGACGACGGCAGCGTGTTGCGCGGCCCCATGCCCTTGCCGAGCAGGATGCAGGCATCCAGCCCCAGTTCAAGCGCGATCTCGGCGCAGGTCTGACGACTCACCACATGGCTCTTGATCTTGGTGAGCTCCCCCTCAAGCCGCTCGGGAAGCCAGCGGAACAGGTGCTCGCAGGTGATCAGGCCCAGCACCGCGTCGCCCAGGAATTCCAGGCGCTCGTTGCTCACGACCCGACGGTCGGCGATGCTGGCGTGCGTGAGCGCGATCTGCAGCAGCGACCGATCCTTGAAGCGATAGCCAAGGCGTTCCTCCAGGCCGGCGAGCATCTGTTCGTCCACGATCGAGCCTCCACCTCGGCGCAAGCCGAGGCCATCGAACCATCGGTTCGCGGGCTCTCCAGCGGACTCCACGCGGGAATGCGCTGGAGAGAGCGCGAGTGTCCGTTCCGAAACGCTCGGAACGCCACAGCAATCTACAACACCCCGACAACCGTCCAAATGAATTCGGCCAATTGCGCTCAGACCAGTCGGCCGAGCGAACCCTGCTCGAGCAGTCGCTCGAAGCGGGTCATGTCCGTCGCGGACGCACCACGCACCACATGGATGCCCATGCGACGCGGACCCGGGTCGTCGATCTCGTCGAACTCGCGTGCAACCTCGCCGATCAGACGGATGGCACCCATGCCAGGCATGTGCATCTCCACCTCGACCGGCGTGCCAACGGGCAGCGTGGAGTCGAGCTCGATGCGGATGCCATCGTGGCTCACGTCATAGGCATGCCCCTCGAAGAAGCCCTTGGTTTCCGCGGTGCGACCGTGCGCTCCGACAACCACAGCCACAAGCGCGGTTCCCAACTTGAACCGCTCAGCGTTGCGTCGATGCGTCGATTGAGAATCTCTGAGGTCATGGTGTGCTTGGGTGCGAACGAGGCCAAGGTGGGCATGTGGGCGTTATCGGCCAGCATCTTCTTCAGACATGAGTGAATTTCGCAAAGACGAAACACAAAACTCGCAGTGCGCGAAATGTGGCGTCTAAATCAGCGACTCCTAGAGGCAATGGAACAATTTCCTTTCGAAAGGCGCGGAATCGCTATTCTGCGACCTCTTTGACGGCCCAAAACAAGTCCAATCAACCCATGAAGCCGCTTGAAGGACCCTCGGCATCATCCACGGAAGTCCTTGCGGGACAGGTTGTTGTGATCATGGGCTACGGAAATCAGGGCCGCGCGCACGCGCTGAACCTGCGCGACAGCGGAATGCGCGTGACGGTGGGCGCACGACCAGGCGGCCGGGGTTCAGCGACGGCTGCCGCGGACGGCTTTTCCCCCCTTCCACTGCCCGAGGCTGCTCGCCAAGGAAATCTTGTGATTGTGGCACTTCCCGACGAGATGCACGCCGCCTGCTGGGCCAGCGATCTTGCGCCACATCTGCGCCCCGATGCCATCGTCGGCTTCCTGCACGGATTCTCGATTCACCACGGTCTGGTGAAGCCCGCGAGCGATCTGGGCGTGGTGATGGTGGCGCCGAAAGGTCCGGGCAAGACCCTTCGCGAACGGTTCGAGCAGGGCCTTGGCATTCCTGCGCTGTTCGCGGTGCATCAGGGCGGACGCGATGCGGCGCGGACACGCGCCATCGGACTGGCATGGGCCGCCGGCATCGGCAGCGCGCG
>RFQW01000076.1 GCA_009924765.1 Planctomycetota bacterium
CGTGCGCGATCAACGGATTGTCCGAGGGTCGACCCTTCAGCGCGTACACGCTGCGCAGCGCCGCCGCATCGAAGGTGCCGGCGCCAAGACCGTACACCGTCTCGGTTGGAAAGGCCGCGATGCCGCCGGCGCGAATGCGTTCTGCAGCGAGGCGGATGCCCGCGTCATCACTGGCGATCAGCCGCGGCATGCCCGCCTCACTGGCCCGACTCCACCGGGTCGCTCACCTGCAGCTCCACGCGGTTCATCTGCAGGCCCGTGCCCATGGCGTTCCACAGCTGCGAGATGGAACTGTTGTAGTCCACCAGCGACTGGATCTCCTGCACCTGCGCGCTGGCCAGCTCCTGCTGCCGCTGAAACTTCAGCGCCAGGAATTCGGGCGTGAGCGTGGCGATGGTCTGCTCGTCCACCAGCAGCGCACGCAGGTTCTCCGCCTGCGCAAGCCGGTACGCGCGCGTCTGCTCGATCAGCCGGTACTGCGCGTCCACGCCACGCAGCGCGTCCTTCACGGAGAAGATGGAGTTCTGCACCGCGCTGCGATAGGCAAGCACGGCCTGCGAGCGCTGCAGCCGCGCACGCCGGTAGTTCGCCTCGGGTGCGCGATTGCCGATGGGCTGGCTGAAGCTGAGGCCGACCAGGTAGTTCACGAAGCCCGCCTCGGCCAGTTCCTGCCAGCTGTCGCCGTAGCCCTGCTCCAGGCCGTTGTACTGCATCTGCGCGTTCAGATTCAGGTTGGGCAGGCGACCGTTGTCGGCCACCACCTGCCGGATGCTGGCGTCGTCCACGCCCAGCAGCGCCTGCGTGATCGTCGGGCTCTGCTCCACCGCCGTGCTGATGGCATCGCGCAGCGAGAACACCAGCGCCTGATCCACCATGAAGTCCGTTGGAACGATCATGGTCTCGTCGCCCACCGGCAGCGACGGGTCGTTCAGCAGCACCTTCATGCGATCGACCGCCGCCGTCACGTCGCGCTGCGCGCGGATGACCTGGCTCTTGCGGTCCTCCACCTTGGCCACCGCGTCGGCGTACTGCGCCTGCGTGGTGTCGAAGGCGCGGCGCTTGGCCAGCACATCGCGCACCTCCACGCCCACGCGAACGAGCCACTGCGCACTCACCACGCGCTGACGCGCCTGCACCAGCTGCCAGTAGTTGACCTCCACGTCGCGGCACAGGTTCAGCAGGGACTGGCGCAGCTGCTGCAGGCTGCGGCGATCGTTGTTGCGCGCCAGACGGATCTGCGCCATGTTCACGTCGGTGCCGAAACCGCGCAGAAGCGGCTGCGAAAGCCCCACCTGCAGGCTGTTGATCCACGCCGGATTGTTCGAGTACAGATTCTCCGGATACAGCTTCGAGTAGGTGCTCTCCATGCCCACGTTGAAGGTGCCGCCCGTCACCGTGGCGCTCTGGATGCCGCTGCTGAAGCTCCACTGCTTGAACTGGTTCGAGAAGTCCGACGGCAGGAACCCGCCGAAGTTCTGCGTGGGCTGGTTCGAGAAGTTGCCCTGCGTGCCCGCCACGAAGTTCGCGTCGAAGGCGGCCTGCGCCGCCACCAGTTCCGCCTGCGTCACGCCCTGCTGCAGACGCGAACCCTGCACGCCGAGATTGTTCTTCACCGCCATGCGCATGGCGTCCTGCAGCGACAGCATCACCTCGGGGTACGCCTTGCCGTACAGGTCCACACCCAGTTCAAGGCCCGCACCCGCCTTGCTGATCTGCGGACCCATCGCGTCCAGTTGCGCGCGCCGCTCCTGCAGTTCGGCGAACACCTCCGGCGTGGGCCGGGTGACGGGCTTCAGCGGGTCGGATTCGGGCGCCTTGGCCAGTTCACGCGTCACCGCGGCATCCATGGAACGACGCAACCCCTGCAGTTCTGGGCGATCTTCCTCGGGCGTGCTGCAGCCCCACGCCACAAGGGCGATCATGCCTGCCAGCACCAGTCTTTGGAAAGGCCCGCTTCCCTGCATGGGGGGGCACTGTAGCCGCCCGAAGAGTTCTCTAGAATCCCCCCCTATGCAACTGGATCGAATTCTCCCCGCGTTCACCCTCTCGCTGCTCGCCGCCTCGCTCGCCTTCGCGCAAGGTGCAGCCCCCGCCCAGGCACCGGCGGCAGCCAACGCCCCCTCGAAGGGCTTCACCGCCACCGTCAGTGCCGACAACGTGTATCTGCGCAGCGGCCCGAGCAAGGTGAGTGCCTATCCCTTCGGCAAGATGAAGATCGGCGACGTGGTGGAAGTCGACGAGGAAAGCTACGGCTGGGCGAAGGTCCGCACGCGCGGCCCCGCCTTCGGCAACACCTACGCCTACGTGCTCGCCAACGAGAAGGTGACGCTGTCGCCCGACGGCAAGACCCTGACCGCCGTCAGCACCACCGAAGTGCGCGCACCCAACATCAATGCCGACGGCAACCCCGACGCCAGCACCAAGGCCATCGGCCAGCTGAACGCCGGCGAGACGCTGACCGTGGTTGGTCAGGTGAACGGCGAGCGCGAGAAGGTGCACAAGGTCGTGATGCCGCCCACCTCCACCGGCTGGATCGACATGAACTTCCTGCGCCGCGCCACCAGCGGTGAGGCACAGGCCGTGGCCGACGCTCCCAGCGCACCCACCAAGTCCGCGCCGCAGAGCGTGCCTCCCGTGAACGCGATCGAAGGCGGCGGCACCGTGATCGGTGAAAGCAACCCCGTGCCGGCGCCCGGTGGCACCGTGACCGTGGATCCGAACGCCAAGAGCGACAAGGCCGAGAAGAAGTCCTCCGCGAAGGCCGACAAGAAGGCCGCGCAGGCCGACGCAGCCGCCGAACCCAAGTCGGTGGTCGAGCCCGCGCCGCGCGTGAAGACCGAGATCGAGATCGCCGCAGAGAAGCGCCGCACCGCGCACGCCGACCTGGAGGCGATCTGGGTGAAGGTGAAGGCCGAGCCGGAGGGTTCGTCCGAGCTCCCCACACTGAAGGAGCGCTATCTGATCCTGACCAACGATCCGGCCTGTGAAGCCGAAATCCTGGCGCTGGCAAAGGCCCGCGTGCAGCAACTCGACATCCAGATCGAGTCGCAGCAGCGCATGCAGGAACTGAAGAAACTGCGCGCCGGCCTTGACTCCGACGCCGAAAAGTTGAGGGCGATCAAGCTGGCCATGGAAGCGCGCAGCGACTACACCGTGGTGGGCGTGCTGAACGCCAGCACCGTGTACGACGGCGTGCGCCTGCCGCTGCTGTTCCGCCTGACCGATCCCGCCGCGGGCCAGACCGTTGCCTACGTCGCCGCCAAGGACCCCAACATGCTCACCACGATGCTGGGCACGCTGATCGGCATCCGCGGCACCAAGCGCTTCGACGAGGCACTGAAGGTGAACATCGTGGATCCGGGCACCATCGACATCCTGACCATCCGCAAGGAGAAGCAGGTGCAGCCCACCGACGCCCCGGCCGCCAAGCCGGCGAACTGAGCGGGCAAACAGGCTCCTTTCGCATCAACACAGCGGCCCACGGTTCACGCCGTGGGCCGCTTTCGTTTCTGCTCGTATACTGCCCCGCTCGCGGGCCGTTAGCTCAATTGGGAGAGCGCTGCCTTTGCAAGGCAGAGGTTACCGGTTCGACCCCGGTACGGTCCACTTCCTGGTCTCGCGAAATGCGCGCACTCACGCGAGCGCTCGCACTGCGCCGCAGGCCACCGCCACCGCCAACTCCACGCGAAGCACCGTTGCACCAAGCGATGCGGGTGTGGCGCCCGCGGCGATCAGCTGCTCGCGCTCCGCATCGCTGAACCCACCCTCGGGCCCGACGATGAAGGCGATGGATGCGTGCCGCGCAGCCAGCGTGGCCAGCGGCGCACCTGCCGCATCCAGCAGCAGCGTGCGATGCCCCGCCTGCACCGATGCACGCGCGAAGTCGAGCGGCGACATGGGTGCATGCACATCGGTGAGCCACGCGCCGCGGCTCTGCTTCATGGCTTCGGTCAGGATGCGCGTGGTGCGATCACCCGCCAGCCTGTCGGGTGGCGTCACGCTTCGCTCGCAGGCGAGCGGCGTGAGCGAATGCACCGCGAGTTCACCCACCGCATCGAGCAGCGTGCTCAGACGGTCACCCTTCGGCACCGCGGAGCCCACATGCAGCGATGGAGCCGGTCGTGCCAGGCGTTCCACGCGCTCCACCACGGCACCCAGATCGCCATCACGGTCGCGCTCGCGGCCAAGACGCGCGGTGGCCACACCACCGCGGCCGTCCACCAGCTCGACGACATCGCCTTCGCCCAGGCGCCGGCTTCCAACGGCGTGACGCGCCTCGTCGCGATCCAGCCAGGCGGTTTCACCGGCAACCGGAAGCGTGTGAAGCAGGAAGCGCGGCGCAGCCATGACGCGAGTCTAGAGTTGGACGGCGCCTCGCGGCGGCTACTTGCGTGGCTCGACATCCGCCACCACCGGCGGAAAGCCATTGAGCTGCCGCCACGCCTCGCGCCACAGCGGCACCTGCCGCAGCAACACCCATGCCTTGGTGCGCACGCCCTGCCGCAACCAGCGCGTGCCGGGCCACTCGGCATCCTGCGCATCGGGCGCGATCACCAGTCGGAAGCGGCCCTTGCCATCGTCCGTGGCATCGACCGCGATCACTTCGCCACCGAACGTGCCCACCGCCACGCTTGGCCAACCCATGAACTGGATCGCCGGCCATCCCTCGAACTGCAGTCGCACGGTGCTGCCGGGCACCATCGCGCCATCGGCACCTTCGTGTCGCGGCGTGACCAGCGGCATGTCCATGCCATCGATCCAGGCCTCCACGAAGCGCTCATCGGTCTCGGGAATCACCACGCACACCGGCGAGCCGGGTCGCAGATACATGCCCTCGTTCACGGCCACGCTGAGCACGATGCCGTCACGCGGCACCTCGATCATCTGCCGCGCGTTCTGGTTGATCTGGATGTCGACGGCCGTCACTTCACGCTCGGCGGTGGCCACGTCCAGTTCCGCCGTGCCGCGACTGGCCTTGGTGGCCGCGATGATGGCGTCGTATTCGCGCGCGGTGCGCTCCAGCGTGGCCTCCGCCGCCGCCAGATTGGCGCGCGAACTGTCCAGCGCCAGCTTTGCCAGCTCGTAGGCACGCCGTGACACGTCGCCACTGGCCACCAGCGTGGCGTTGCGCTCGTAGTTCAGTTCGTTCGCCTTCACCTGGAACTGCTCGGCGTTCACGCGCTGCTGCGCGGCATCCAGTGCCTGCGGCTTGGCCAGTTCCTGGCTGTTCACCTGCGCCGTGAGGTCGTCCACGCGCTGCTGCGCCGCCGCGCGTCGGGCGATGGCGGCGTCATGCTGCAGGCGCAGGTTCGCGAGCAGGTTCGGATCATTGTCCTCCAGCTCGACCAGCGGCTCGCCCTTGCGCACCACCTGGTTCTCCACAACGAACAGGCGCTTCACGCGCCCTTGCACCGGCGCCTCGATGTTCATGCGCCGATCCAGCGGATTGAAGGCGATCACTCGGCCGCTGCCGCGAATCGACTGCTGCCACGGCAGCACAAGCAGGCCGGCCACCAGCAGTCCGCTGAACACAGCCAGCGCGCGAGCCAACAGCCGCATGCCGCGAGACGACCCCGCCAATGCCATCGCCGGCAGTGGTCCGCCGCGCAGGCGCAGCGCGACCGGATCCTGGGTGGCTGACTCACGCATGAACGGCCTCCTTCACGACCACATCCAGATCGATCACGCGTGCCATGCGCGCGGCGACACGCGCGTCGCGCGTGGCCACCACCAGCGTCCATGATCGCGAGGGGTGCATGAGCACGTCGGCCAAGGCGGCCAGTGTCGCCTCATCCAGGCCGTCCAGCAGTTCATCCACCAGAAGCAGCCGCGGCTGCATCACCAGCGCGCGCGCCACGAGCAGGCGAATGCGCTGCCGACCCGTGAGCGGAAGGCCCCCCGTGAGCAGGCGCGATTGCAGGCCATCGGGCATCCCACGCACCACCTCGCCCAGCCCTGTCTGGTCGAGCGCGGTCTGCATCTGATGGCTTGAAACACCGGCGACGCCCAGGCGCAGATTGTCGGCGATCGAGCCCATCACCACACCCCCATCGCGCAGCAGCATGGCCTGCGATCGAAGCCGGGACAGATCCCAGTTCGGCAGATCGAGGTCGTCCACGATCACCGTTCCATCGGTCGGCACGCGCACGCCGATCAGCACCTCAAGCAGCGTGCTCGATCCGCTGCCGCGCGAGCCCAGCAGCGCGACGCGCTCCCCGGCGGCGATGTCAACGTTCACATTGGCGAAGCCGCTCTGCTGTCCCGCGCGCCGATAGGCCAGGCCCTGTGCACGAACGCGCATGCCGCCCGCGCGCTCCACCGAGGCACCACCTGCACGCTCCAGACGCAGGTCGATCAGGTATCCCAGCTTGTCCACCGCGGCCACGGCGTCGTACCAGGCCTCGAACTGCTTGCCCAGCTTGGCGATGGCCGCCACGATGGCCGACACGATGATCTCGGCCGCCACCAGCTGACCCAGCGTGAGCTGCTGATTCAGCACCAGCCAGCCACCCACGCCAAGCAAGGCGGTGCCCGCCGCCACTTCAAGCGCCAACAGCCCGACGATCTGCCGCATCAGGATGCGGAAGTGCTCGCGGCGCGCATCCAGATAGCCACGCACCAGATCATCGGCACGGGCCAACGCGAATGCCGCGCCACCCGGCCCCTTGAACAGCAACGGATGCCGCGCGATCTCCTCGAGCCATTCCACCAGCTGATACTTGCGCATCGATTCTCGAACGCTGGTCGGAAGCGCACCGCGACCACACACGAACACGATGGTGGCCAACGCCAGCAGCAACGCCACCGCGAAGCCAAGCAGGAACGGGTGATAGAACGCCAGCACCGCAAGCCCGATGGCCGCGCTCAGCACCAGGTTGATGCCCGTGAGCAGCAGCAACGCCGCGCTCTTCTGCACCGTGACCACCTCCAGGAAGCGGTTCACCAGCTCGGGCGCGTGCACGCCCTCCAGCGATGCCAGATCCACGTTCGGCAGTCGATGCGAAAGGTCCGAGGCCAACCGCACGAAGATGCGTCGCTGCACCACCTCGGCTGCCACATGCTGGATGGCCCGAAGCGCCCCAGCCACCGCCAGGCACACGAACAGCACCAGCGCGATGGCCAGCAGCGCCTGCACGAATGGCCCGCTTCGCGCGCCGAACGACAGATTGCTCACGAAGGCGTTCACGGCCAGCGGCAGTGCCAGATACAGCAGGCCCGTGATCGCGCTGAAGATGCCGATGGACCACAGTTCGGGCGACTCCGGCCGCATGAGCGCCAGCAGTCGGCGCACCGGCGTGGGCGCTGTATCG
>RFQW01000077.1 GCA_009924765.1 Planctomycetota bacterium
GTCCAAGCGACATCTCGCTGCTCCTGCTGAACATGTGACGCATGCCGGATCCTTCCGCACACGCCCTGTTCGAGATCCTGGTGCGCGAGCATGCCGATCGTCTGATGGCGTATCTACGCGCGGTGTCGCGTGATTCGAACACCGCCGACGACATCTTCCAGGAAACCATGATGCGCGCGTGGCGCCGACTCGACAGCTACGACCGCGAGCGTCCCTTCGGTCCGTGGCTGCGCGGCATCGCGCGCATGGTGGTGATGGAGGGTTGGCGCTCGAAGCAGACCATCGCGAGCGAGGCCATGCTGGAGGCGGTGGAGTCGCACGCCTCGCGCTTCGATGGACCGTCGGGCACCGAGTTCAGCGAGCGCCTTGCGCATCTGGACGCCTGCGTGAAGGCGCTGGCCGAGCCATACGCCACCACGATCGATCTGGTGTATCGCACCGGGCAGCCGCTGGATGCGGTGGCGGCGCATGTGCAGGAGAACATCGAGACCATCAAGAAGCGCGTGCAGCGCGCGCGGGCCATGGTGGCCGAGTGCCTGCATCGAAAGGGACTTTTCGCGTGACCGACGAGAGCAACATGGATGCGATGGAGCAGGGTGAGCCGGTCGAGATGCAGGCGCGTGATCGCATGGTGCATGGCCTGCTGGTGACCAGGCACGAGCTGCCCATCGATCGTCAGCGCCGCATCCAGGGGCTGATGCAGCGCGTGCAGCGCGAATCGCTTCGCAACGCGCCGTGGCGCCGCGTGGTGCGGCATCTGGGCGGACTTGCCGCTGTGGCTGCCGTGCTGGTGGCAGCGCTGGTCATCTCGCCGCGCGAGGTGAATGCCGCCGACCGTGCGCGCGCCGCCGCGCAGAACGAGCGAGCCGCGAAGGATCGCCGCATGATGTTCCTGCTCACGCCGCCGACCGGTCGTGATGCAGATCGGGATCCACTCACCGGCACGCTGGATGTGCGCGACGCAAGCCACATGGTGCTCACGCTTCGCATGCCTGACGGCAAAGAGCAGATCATGGGCCGCAACGGTGATTCGGCCTGGAGCATCGGACCGCGTGGCGTCACGCGCGTGGATCGCACCGATCGCCCGTGGCCCGTGTGGATCGAGAGCCCGCGCTACGGTCTGGTGGTGGACATGGCCGAGATGCTCGAGACCGGCCTCCTGCCCGACTGGAACTGGAAGCGAGAGGACGCGGTGAAGGGTGAGCCCGGCGTGGAGCAGCTGGTGGCCACACGCATCAAGGGTCGCTCAGGCGAACCCAACCGCATCGATGTGCAGATCAACACGCTCACCGGTCGCGTGAAGCGCATGGAGCTCAAGTGGCCCGAAGGTGGCATGCCGCGCATGCCGCGTGACGGCATGGACATGCGTGGCGATGGTGAAGACGATCATCGACCGCCTCCGATGGACGGTCGTCGTCCGCCGCGTGGTGACGGCGAGGGCCCGGCGGCGATGGAAGGTCATCGTCCTCCACCGCGTGGTGACGGCGAAGGCGAAGGCATGGGTGCGATGGACGGACGGCGTCCCCCGCGCGGCGACGGCGAAGGCACGCCACCAATGGACGGCCGCCGCCCACCCCGCAACGATGGCGAAGGCATGCCGCGCGGCACGCCGGGTCGCGGCCCTGTGGGCGCGGGCGGCGGTCCCGGCAATGTGCCGATGGGCCCCCCAGGCAGCATCGTGATCGTGCCGGAGCCACCGGTCACCTTCACCGACGACTGGTTCACGGCCGAGCATCACGCGCCCAAGGCCACCACGCAGCCATGAAGTGCGGCGTCGCCATGCTGGTTGCGCTGTGCGTGGCCGCCGGCGACGGTTCCACCAAGGATGTGGTGGTCGCACCCGCCGGCACCTTCACCATGAGCGCGCTCGATCAGGGCACGGGCCAGTTCGAGGCCGATGGCGTGACGCGTCGCCCGGGCACCATGGTGACCTTCTCCAAGCCGCTGCAGGTGAGCCGCACCGAGATCACGCAGGGCGAATACCAGAACACGCTGCACCGCAACCCGTCCAAGTTCAAGGATGCAGCGGACGCGGCGCTGCGTCCGGTGGAGCAGGTCACGCTGTTCGACGCGGTGGAGTACTGCAACGCGCGCTCGAAGCGCGATGGCCTGACGCCGCGTTACGCGCTGGACAATCTTGCGCGGCGCACCGACGGCGGCATCGACTTCGCGGTGGTGAAGGATGTCGGCGGCCCCGGCTGGCGGCTGCCAAGCGAGGCCGAGTGGGAATACCTGTGCCGCGCCGGCACCACCACCGCCTGGTGCTTCGGCGACGATGAACTTGCCATCGGCACCTTCTCGTGGAGCCGTGATCAGTCGGCTGGCAGCACCCACGCAGTGGCCGGCAAGAAGCCGAACGCCTGGGGCATCTTCGACATGCACGGCAACGTGTTTGAGTGGTGCTTCGACGCGGCCGCCGCGCCCGGTGCGCGCCAACCCTTCCGCGGCGGAAGCTGGTTCAACTGCCCCGTGTGCGCCAAGTGCGACAGTCGCAGCATGGGCGAACCAACCACGCGCGAGCCCACGCTGGGCTTTCGCGTGGTGCGAACACCGGACTGAATCACCGAATCACAGGTCGCCGGCGGGAATGCGGGTGGCCAGCGCGCGCTGACCCTTGGCCATGCGCACGATCCACACATCCTTCTGCGGCACGGGGCCGTTGGCGTAGGAGATGACGCCGCTCGCACCGCGATAGTTCTGGATCTTGCCGATGGCCTTCGCCACGGCGGCGGGGGTGGTGTTCAGCGGTCCGCCCGAGTTGTTCACGGCCATCTGCATGATCATGGTGGCGTCGTAGCCCAGCGCCGCGAAGCCGTTTTCGGGCGGCTTGCCGTACGCGTTGGTGTAGGCATCGGCGAAGGCGCGCGCTTCGGGCGTGGCACCCGTGCCGAACCACGCATGGGTGGTGAAATACACGCGCTCGGTCAGCTCCGGTGGCGCGGTGTCCATGAAGCCGCAGTCGAGCGCATCACCACCCATGACCGGCTTGCCCGGCAGCGCCGCACGCACGCGCGCCAACGCGTCCGGAAGCGTGTCGGGCTCCACGGCCAGATACACGAAGTCCACGCCATCCTTCGAGCCAAGATCCTTGATCGCCTGCGCGGCACCGCTGTCGCGGATGTCGACACGCGCCACCACGCTGCCACGCAACTTGCTGAAGTAGTCGCCGAAGTAGCGCTGCAGGCCGCGCGTGTAGTCGTACTTCGAATCGAACACGATCACGCCGCGCTTGCCGAAGGTCTTGCCCGCGTAGATCGCCGCCGCGTGCGTCTGCGCGTCGTCACCGAAGCAGGCCAGGAACACGTTTCGACCGCAGCGGTTCGGAAGCGTTGGATCGGTGGCACCGATGATCATGAACGGCTTGCCGGCCTTGGCGAACACGGGCACCGCGGCCAGCGCCACATCGCTGTCGGTGCAACCAATGCCGGCGATGCTGTCGCGCTCCAGGCTTGCCGCGGTGATGGCCGGCGATGGCGCCACGTCGGCCTGCAGCAGCGTGAGGCCGGCCAGCTTCGAGCCGCGCGCGGCCGCCTGAATGTCGCCGTTGGCGACGGCCAGTTGCGCGCCAGCAGCCGCATTGCCGCCGAAGTCGGCCTGCGGGCCCGTCAACTCCACCAGCAGGGCCGATGCCTGTGGCGGACGCGTGCACGCGAAGGGCACGCAAGCGATGACGGCGAGCGAAAGGATCCGGGCGATGATTCGAGGCTGCATGGGCGTGGAGTCTAGATGCCAATCCGGTCCCGCACCGTTGCTCGTACCATGCGTTGTCCATGCTTCCGCGCCTCGCCATCCTCGGTCGTCCCAATGTCGGCAAGAGCAGCCTGTTCAACCGGCTGGCTGGCAAGCGCATCTCCATCGTGGATCCCACGCCCGGCGTCACGCGCGATCGCGTGTCGGCCGCCATCACGCTGAAGCCCACGCACGGCCCGGCACGCGCATGGGAAGTGGTCGATACCGGTGGTTGGGGCGTGTACACCACCGAGAAGAACCGCATCGACGATGCCGGCAAGGACCTGGCGAATCTCACCCCCGACATCGAGCACCAGATCATGGCGGCCGCCGAGGTGGCGGACGTGATCCTGTTCACCATCGACGTGCGCGACGGCGTGATGATGCTGGACCGCACGGTTGCCGAGCTGCTGCGCAAGCGCGGCTACGCCACCAAGACGCTGCTGGTGGCCAACAAGGCCGATGACCGCAGCTTCGAGGCCGCCGCGCAGGAAGCCACGCGCCTCGGTTTCGGCAACCCCATCTGCGTCAGCGCCAAGAGCGGCAACGGCCTGCAGCGTCTGCGCGACTTCATCTGCGCGCGCCTGCCCAAGAAGATGGACGACATCGACGAGGAGACGCCGGGCAGCGACCTGCGCGTGGCCATCGTGGGTCGCCGCAACGCGGGCAAGAGCAGCATCGTGAACCAGCTCGCGGGTGAGCCCCGCGTGATCGTGAGCGAGATCGCCGGCACCACGCGCGACAGCGTGGACGTGCGCATCCAGATGGGCGAGCGCGCCATCACCCTGATCGACACCGCCGGCGTGCGCAAGCGCAAGAGCTGGGACGGCGACATCGAGTTCTACGCCAACACGCGCACCACCGACGCCATCGCGCGCGCCGACGTGGCGTGGCTGCTGCTGGACGCCACCGAGAAGAGCAGCCAGATCGAGAAGCAGCTCGCCGGCCAGCTGACCGAGGCCTTCAAGCCCACCATGATCGTCGTGAACAAGTGGGATCTGGTGCAGAAGAAGCTCACGCCGAAGAACTATCAGGACTACCTCACGCAGGAATTCCCCGGCCTGGAGTTCGCGCCCATCGTGTTCGTGAGCGCCATGGCGGGCACCGGCCTGCGCGATGCGGTGGCCATGAGCTTCTCGCTGCGCGATCAGGCGAACCATCGCGAGGGCACCGGTCGCGTGAACGCCGCCGTGCGTCGCATCCTTGAGGAGCGCGGACCCAGCAGCAAGCTCGGCACCAGGGCCAAGGTGTTCTACGTGAGTCAGATCGCGGTGAACCCGCCGACCATCGCCATGGTGGTGAACAAGCCTGCCATGTTCGAAGGCCAGTACGAGCGCTACTTCCTGAACCGGCTGCGCGAGGAGCTGCCCTTCAGCGAGGTGCCGATCAAGCTGCAGTTCAGCGCGCGCAAGCGTTGGCAGGACGGCGAGGGTGGCATCGTGCCGCAGCCCACCATGCAGTCCGCATCAGACGATGATTCAGTGATCGAGGCGCCGCAGCGCCGCGTGCGCCGACAGGGCAATGCCGAAGGACGCGCCTACGGCAAGGTGAAGCCGAAGACCATGGAGCGTTCGGATGCCAAGGCACCGCGCACCGGTGGTCGTGGCAAGCCCGCCAAGCGCAAGCCTGCAGGTGGAAAGCCGACCGGTGGCAAGCCGACCAAGCGGGCGTCCGCCGGTGGCAAGTCGGCCGGCGGCAAGCGCGGTTCGCGTCGCTGAATTCGATCAGCGACGACCGCCGCCACCGCCGCGTGCAGCACCTGCCGCTGCACCACCACGATTCTCGCCGCTGTTGCGGTAGTTGCCGCCGCGGTATCCCGCATTCGCGTTCCCGCGGTTGCCGGGATTGTCGAAGCGCTGGTTGGCTGCATGGAATCCGCTGGCCTGACCATTGTTGGGTCGGCGCCATGCCTGATTCCATCCACCACGATCGGCGAATGCATTGTTGTAGAAGCCACCACCGGCCGCGAACGGCGCATTGAAATCGCCGCCCACACCTGCGCGATTCCACGCGGCGCCAACGCCGCCGACACCACCCACGCCTCCAACACCGTTGCGCATGCCGCCCCATGTGCTGGCGCGCGCCAGTTCACCGTTGTTGAAGCCCGCGCGATTCGCCACCGCGTTGGTGCCGTTCCAGCGGTTCAGGCCCGCCTGACTCCAGTTGTGCAGACCATTGTTCCACGCACCGTAGTTCGGGTGCCAGTGGTCGTACCAGTTGCTCCAGTTGTTGTAGGCGCCCCAGCGACCGTAGCCCCATGCGTACGCCGCACCGTAGCCGCCGTACCAGCCCCATCCGGGATAGCCGCCGTAGTACACGTCGGGATACACCGCGGGGTAGTAGCCGTCGTAGCCGTAGTCGGCATCATCATCGCCCGACATCGGCGTGTAGGTGCCGGTGTCCTGGTCGTAGTTGTCGGCGCTGCCGTAGGTCTGCGGATAGTTCTGCGCGCTGCCATCGGATGCGGTGGCGCTTGCATAGCTGTAGCCGGTGCCGAACACCGCGGCGCCATCCTGGATGTAGGTACCCAGATAGCCGGCCGTGTAGCCGAAGGTGACCGAGTCGGCCGAGCTGCCGTACACCTCCACGAAGGTGCATGGATACACCGGGCAACTGGCGGGAATGCCGTAGATCGCTTCAGGCACCTGATCGCACAGCGTCCATGGGCCGTTGGCGTTCGCCGCCTTGAACCACGCTGCGTTGTCGCAGCAGTACACCGCACCACCAAGCTCGATCACCGGCTGGCTGGCGTTGGTGGCGTACTGCATGTTGGTGCCCTGAATCGGCGCGAAGGTGGGCGTGCCCGCGAACTTCACGTCGCACTGCGCGGTGGTGCGGTTCAGCACCACGGTGTGCACCAGTCCGCTGTTCACCACCGCCTCCTTGGCGGCGTTGGTGCCTGGCACGCTGGCCATCACCGATGAAAGCTTGCCGCCATCGGACTTCAGCTGCGAGAACTCGGGTGGCAACTGGCTGACTGGAACGAAGGACCACGGACCGCTTGTGGCGTTGCTGCTGAACCAGCGACCCGACGCAAGCACCCAGTAGGTGGGTGCCTGCTCGCGCACCAGCATGGTCTGCTGCGTGTTGGTCACGATCTGCAGGCCGGGGCCGGCGGGCGCCAGCTTCATCGTGCCGTTGATGCTCACCAGCGTGGTGGGCGTGGTGGCCACGATCACCGCGGGGGGCTGCGCAGCGGCGTTGGTGGTGCGCTGGATGTCCTTGGTGAGATCAGCGGGTGGCTGCGGCATCTGGCCAAGACCCGTGATCACGTCCGACGGCGGCGGATAGGCGCTCAACGTGAACGGTCCGCCGAGCGATGCGGCGGTCATCCAGCTGTTTGCGCCAAGCTTCACGAACCACGCGTTGCTTGGCCCCTGCAGCAGCACGAAGGGGGTGTTGCTCACCTTCTGCCAGCCGGTGATGCCGATCGGTCGCAGGATGGGCTGGCCCGCAACACTCACCAGCACGGTGGGCGCGCTGGGTGTAGTGGTTGGCGTGATCGCCGTGCTGGGGCTGTGTGGCGCGCCGAGCATGCCGGAGGTGCCGATCCTGGGACCGAT
>RFQW01000078.1 GCA_009924765.1 Planctomycetota bacterium
AACCTGCTTCCCGCGGCCTGGCATGTCACCTTCACGGCAAGCGATCTGTTGGTGGTGAGCGTCACGCTGCCGTTGATGGTCGCGCTCACCGTGCTGGTGCGCTACACCAAGCTGGGCAAGGCCATGCGCGCCGTGGCGCAGAATCCGACCGCCGCCAGCCTGATGGGCATCGATGTGGACCGCGTGATCGGCAGCACCTTCCTGATCGGTGGTGCGCTGGGCGGATTCGCGAGCGTGATCTACGCGCTCTACAACAACACGATCAGTTTCCAGATGGGCTATCGAACCGGCATGGATGCCTTCACCGCGGCGGTGCTGGGCGGCATCGGCAGCATGCCGGGCGCGGTGGTGGGTGGACTGGTGATCGGCCTGGTGCGCGCGTTGAGTGACGGCTATCTGGAGGCGCGCTGGACCAACTCGGTGGTGTTCGGCATCCTCATTCTCACGCTGGTGTTCCGCCCAAGCGGTCTGCTGGGCGCGAAGCTGAGGGACAAGGTCTGATGTCCGCTGCGCGACGACTGCTTCGTCCGGACATGCTGCTGCTGGCCGCGGCGGTGGTGCTTGGCATCATCGATGGTCCGCTCAAGCTGGGCCTGGTCGATCCCATGCGTGGCGTGCTCATCTTCGCGCTGCTCGGGCTTGGCCTGAACATCGTCACGGGCTTCACCGGCCTGCTGCATCTGGGCATGGCGGCGTTCATGGCGATCGGCGCGTACGCGTTCGCCATCAGCACCTGCGACATCTATCCGTTCCAGCTCGGCTTCTGGCCGGCGCTCGGCGTGACCGCGGTGGCGGGGGCGCTGGCCGGCTTCCTGCTCGGCGCGCCAACGCTGGGCCTGCGCGGCGACTATCTGGCCATCGTCACGCTCGGTTTCGGCGAGATCGCCCAGGATGTGCTGAAGAATCTCGACGCCATCACCAAGGGCACGCAGGGCATCAATCCGCTGCCGCCGCCATCGCTTCCGATGGTTGGCGAGTTCGGCTCCAGTCCCGCGCCGTGGTATTGGCTGTTCCTCGCCATCACCGTTCTGGCCGTGTTCGCCTGCCGCAATCTGGAACGCAGCCGCACCGGCCGCGCGTGGTTGGCGGTGCGAGAGGACGAGCTCGCAGCCAGCTGCATGGGCATCGCGCCGATTCCGGTGAAGATGTACGCGTTCGCCACGGGCGCGGCGCTCGCCGCGATCGCCGGCGGCATGTGGGCCAGCCTGTACGCGAGCACCGGCGAACCCGGCAACTACGACTTCCAGATCAGCATCCTTGCGCTGTGCATCGTGATCGTGGGTGGCATGGGATCGATCAACGGCGTGCTGGTGGGCGCGCTCGCCATGATCGGCGTGGCCAACATCGCCCTGCCCAAGCTGGCCAGCTGGCTGCAGCAGAAGGGCGTGGTGAACGCAAGCAACGTGCTTGGCAGCCCCAACAACTGGAAGTACCTGGTGTTCGGCCTGGTGCTGGTGGTGATGATGCGCGTGCGCCCCGATGGTCTGCTGCCGGCGCGGCTTGAGCGCCGCAAGGCGGGGGGTTCGGCATGAGCGTGGCGCCGCTGCTCGAGGTGGATCGCGTCACCATGCGCTTCGGCGGTCTGGTGGCGAACGAGGACGTGTCATTTGCGGTGCAGCCCGGCCAGGTGTTCGCGGTGATCGGGCCGAACGGCGCCGGCAAGACCACCATGTTCAACGCCATCACCGGCGTGTACCAGCCCAGCAGCGGCGAAGTGCGCTTTCAGGGGAAGGTGGTGCGCAAGCCATTCGCCGCGCGGCTGCTGCTGCGCGTGGGTGGAACAGCCATCGCGGCGGCGATCTCCTGCATGCTGGCGGTGAATGCGGTGGCCCTGTGGAAGGCCGTGATCGTGGCCAACTATGTCTACGGCGAGCCGTTCCTGTGGGGCAAGGCGATTGGCTGCATCGGGCCGGCGCTGTCGCAGGTGGCTGCGTTGTGGACATGGGGCAGTGCCTTGGTGGGCGCGTTGCTCGGCGGCGGCGGGGCCTTCGTGCTGTGGCTGCGCACGCGTCGCACGCCCGATGTGGTGGCGGCCGCGGGCATCGCGCGCACCTTCCAGAACATCCGCCTGTTCGGCGAGCTGAGCGTGCTCGAGAACGTGCTGGTGGGCATGCACGGCCGACTGCGCACCAGCTACTTCACCAACCTTCTGCGATTGCCGGCCTACTGGCGCGAGCATGCCGACAGCGATGCGCGCGCGATGGAACTGCTGCGTTTCGTGGGTCTGGATGCGCGTGCGCACGACGCGGCACGCAACCTGCCCTATGGCCTGCAGCGTCGCCTGGAGATCGCTCGCGCACTGGCCAGTCGCCCGCGCCTGCTGCTGCTGGACGAGCCTGCCGCGGGCATGAACCCCACCGAGACGGTGGCGCTGATGGAACTGATCCGCCGCATCCGAGACACGGGCGTGACGGTGCTGCTGATCGAGCATCACATGCGCGTGGTGATGGGCGTCAGCGACCGGATCTGCGTGCTGAACTTCGGCAAGCGCATCGCGGAGGGCACGCCCGAGCAGATCCGAAACGATCCCGCGTGCATCGAGGCCTACCTTGGCAAGGAGGAGCTCGGATGAGCGACGCCATGCTGGTTGTGCGCGATCTGACGGCGGGCTACGGACCCGTGGATGTGCTGCATCAGGTGAGCCTGCAGGTGCATCGTGGCGAGATCGTGAGCCTGATCGGCGCCAATGGCGCGGGCAAGAGCAGCACGCTTCGCTGCATCTCGCGCATCCTTCGAAGCCGTTGCACGCTGCTCGAGTTCGAGGGCCGCGACATCCGCACGCTGCCCGCGCACGAGGTGGTGGCATGCGGCCTGGCACACGTGCCCGAGGGCCGTCGCATCTTCCCGCGCCTGACCGTGCGCGAGAATCTTGAGATGGGCGCGTATCGTCGCAGCGACGCCGTGGCCATCGCGCGCGACCTCGATCGGGTGCACGGGCTGTTTCCAATCCTGAATGATCGCGCCAAGCAGCAGGGCGGCACGCTGTCGGGCGGCGAGCAGCAGATGCTGGCGATCGGGCGCGCGCTCATGGGCAGTCCGCGTCTGCTCATGATGGACGAGCCCAGCATGGGCATCGCGCCGCTGCTGGTGGCGCGCATCTTCTCGGCGGTGAAGCAGCTGCGCGACGACGGCATGACCATCCTGCTGGTGGAGCAGAACGCGCGCGCGGCGCTGAAGCTCTCCGACCGCGGGTACGTGATGGAGACGGGCCGCATCACGCTGGCCGGCACCGGCGTCGAGCTGCTGCAGGACCGCCGCGTGCAAGAGGCCTACCTCGGCGATTGAGCGGATTCCGGCCGATTTTCATGCAAAATGAAAGTTTGTTCGGGGACTAGGGATTCGGGTGTCGCCCGGCTACCATCGGTTCAGTCCCACGCAGCAACCCATGCGCAACTACAAGCTACGAACGGATCTGAAGCGAGCGGTGATCGGCACCTTTGCGTTGCCGCTCGGCATCGAGCCGCTGAACCTGCCGGCTCCCAACCAGGGCTACACGCTCGAGTTCACCGAGGGCGAGGATGGCGAGCCCGACGGCTGGAGCTTCCACGTGGTGGCCAGCCATGACCGCATGGCGGGTCTGGTGCGCGAGGCCTTCGGTCTGCTGCCCGAGGAGGTGACGCCGATCGCCGAGGTGGGCAGTCGCGACGCCTACCGCAGCATGGACGTGTTCATCGCGCAGCAGCCGCTGCCCTTCGAGCACTTTCTCGAGACATGGGAAGCCTTCGAGCCCGTGATCCTGGAGGACGCCAGCATCGGCGTGGGCGCCAACGCCGAGGATCCCTTCGTGGAGGTGTTCCTCGACAGCTGGAAGGGCCTGCTCATCCACGTGCCCGACGACATGAAGGGGCAGGTGGAGCGCATGCTTCGGCGCCACTCGCTGCGCGAGGTGGAGCACACCTGGCCCGAGGATCTGGACGAGCAGGAGATGCCCTCGCAGGTGCGCGAAGTGCTGCAGATCGAGGACGAGGAAAGCCCCGATCTGGACGAGGTGCTGCTGCAGATGCGCGAGCGCTGGGATCTGCAGCTGGATGTGGATCCAACCGGCAACGTGGATGACGCCGGCCGCGAACTCGGCAACACGCTGTGGTACGGCATCGCGCTGTGCCGCCCCGCGTCGCACATGGAGCAGGGCGGCGCCTACGTCACCATGTGGGTCACCGCAGGCAGCGTTGCGGAAGTGGAGCAGCTGGCAGCCGAGCGCCTGGAACACGAAGGTCGATGGAGCTTCCAGAACTTCTACACGCTCGACCGCGTCGCCTTCGACGAGCGGCCCGAGGAACTCGGCGACCTGCCCATGCGCAACCGCCCCGCGGGCGTGCATCTGGTGTTCGAGGAAGTCTGGTAGTCAGCTCGCGTCGGCGCGGTACAGGCCGTGCCGAATCGCGTAGTCCGCCACCGCAGGAAGCAGCAGATCGGGTCCCGGGCGTTCGCCGCGCGCAAGCATGGCGCGCACGTCGGTGCTGCTCGTTTCCACCGGTTCGATGTCGAGCACGCGCCTGATCCATGCGGCGTTGCCGGTGCGTCTGACAAGTTCCTCGCGCAAGGCCGATGCATGCAGCGGCGGCCGCGGCACCACCACGGGTTCGGCCAGCGTCTCGATGCGCGCGGGCTCGCGCCACGAGCCGAAGTTCAGCGCCTGGTCGCCGCCAAGCAGCAGTCGAAGGCGGGCCTGCGGATGTTCGCGATGCAGCGCCTCCAGCGTGTCCACCGTGTAGCTCACGCCGCCCCGTCGGATCTCGCGGTCGTCCACCTGCGCGCGCGGATCGCTGGCGAACGCCAGTCGTGTCATGGCCAGGCGGTGCTCTGCGGCGGCGGGGGGCTTGCCGGTTCGCTGCGGATTCACGCCAGCCGGAAGCACCAGAATCATGCTGGCGCCGATCGCATCGGCCGCCGCGGTGGCCATGCGCGCATGCATCGCATGCGGTGGATCGAAGCTGCCGCCGTACACCAGCGTCACCGTGCCGCTCATGCGTGCAACTCCAGCAGCGTGCGATCCAGCAGTCCTGCCGCACTGCGCATGGCGGCGTTCGAGTGGCGCACCATCGACTGCACCTGCGGCCACAGGCGCGGCTTGCTCGCCAGGTCCACCGCCAGATTTCGCCAGTTGGTGCCGCCATCCAGGCGCAGCCAGCGCATCACCTCGGCCGGCAGCTCCTTGGCGGCGTCGTCGCTGATGCCGCGGATCACGTTCCAGCGCCAGCCCATCTCCTGCGCCACGCGCGCGAAGGGTCCGGACTCCATGTCCACCATCGCCGCGCCGGTGCGTTCGGCCACCGCATTGCGCGAGGTCTCGCCCACCACGATGTCGCGCGAGCAGGTGAGGGCCAGTCGCGTGGCATGGGCAAGCGGGCGTGGCATGTGCGTGAAGCCCTGCTCATCCACCACGCGCTCGCACAGGAATGCCTCGCCCACGCGCGCCTGCGCCCGCAGTGCGCCCGCGATCCCCACCAGGAACACCCAGCGTTCACCCGCATGCGCGGCCGCCACGGATCGGATCGCGGTCTCGCATCCGCACCCCACGCCGATCACCTGCAGAATCGCGCCCCGGGACCGCGCCACGGCCTTCACGCGGGAGGCTTCGTACTGGGTGGGGCACAGGACCAGGGGCTGCATGGCTGCACGGTAGCGGCCTTGAGCGAAATGCGGGGCTGGGCTATGCTTGTCCTCCCTGGCCCCATCGTCTAGCCCGGTCCAGGACACATCCCTCTCACGGATGGGACAGGGGTTCGAATCCCCTTGGGGTCACTTCTCACGCGTGAGACCGATCCGAGCCTGCCACAAGCAGGCTCGCGTCGTTTTTGGGCATTCGCCTCGCAGCACAGGTTTGCGTATGCTTCGCCGCTCGCTTGACCGGCCCCATCGTCTAGCCCGGTCTAGGACACCACCCTTTCACGGTGGGGACAGGGGTTCGAATCCCCTTGGGGTCACTTCCATGCCGCCGCGCGCTCGCCATGAGAATGTGCGCGCGTTGCACGCGGCCTTCTTCAATCCTGAACGGATCGCCCGAGCGGGCGTGTAATCTGCCCCTCGCGATGGCACGAGGCGATCAGGTTGGGCCGCGGCTTCCGCCCATCGGGGGGCCGTGGCCACTTCGCATGGCGTGGAAGCTGTTCGCGCCCGTCATCGACCGCATCATCGGACTGCACCTGATTCGCGCCATGCAGCGGCAGTACGACGCCATGCCGGCGGATGTGCCGCCGCTCGAGCGGCTGAACCGCATCAACCGCATCCGCGGTGTGGTGAGCGACGAGGATCTGGCGCGCATTCCGAAGACAGGCTCGCTGCTGATCGTGGCGAACCACGCCTATGGTGGCGCCGATCCGCAGATCATGGCCACGCTGATGGATCGCGTGCGGTCCGACGTGAAGTTCATCGCCAACCGCATCATGGCCGACGTGCCCGTGGTGCAGGGGCGCGTGTTCGCGGCCAGTGTGCTGAACGAGGCGGACGGCGCGGGTGCCAATCGGCGCGCCTTGCGACAGGTGATCGACTGGCTGAAGGATGGCCACTGCGTGTGCGTGTATCCCGCGGGCGAAGTGAGCCACATTCGCTGGGGCCGCTGGCATGCCGTGGATGGTCACTGGCAGAACCAGGTGGCCCGCATGGTGCGCGTGACCAACGCCACGGTGCTGCCCATCTTCGTGGATGGCTGCAACAGCTGGCTGTTTCAGGTGGTGGGCCTGATCCATCCGATCCTGCGCACGCTGCTGCTGGCGCGCGAATTCGTGCGCATGTCCGGTCGCACCATTCGCATGGTGGTGGGCTCGCCGATTCCCTCGGACGAACTGCTCTCGCAGGGTGACGAGAACGACATCATGCGCTATCTGCGTGTGCGCACCTATCTGCTGCGCACGCGCCTTGATCAGCCGCGCCGCAGTGGCCCCACGGTGATCTCGCCGCTGCCGGTGCCCGAGCGGCCGCAGCACGAACCCGCCGAGCTGGCCGCCGAGATCGCGGCGCTGCCGCCCGAGGACCTGATGACGCGCTCCGGCGAGCTGGAGGTGTACATGACGCGCAGTGAGCGCATTCCGCTCACCATGCTCGAGATCGGGCGCCTGCGCGAGATCTCCTTCCGCTCGGTGGGCGAGGGCACGGGCAAGGCGATCGACATCGACCGCTTCGACGCGCGCTACATGCAGATGCTGGTGTGGAACGCCCGCACGCACGAGGTGGTGGGCGGCTATCGACTGGGCTTCACCGACCAGATCATGCAGGAGCAGGGCATCGACGGGCTGTACACCAGCACGCTGTTCCGCTATCCGCCCTCGGCGGTGCATGC
>RFQW01000079.1 GCA_009924765.1 Planctomycetota bacterium
CGAATGGCGCCGCGAAGACCGGCGTGAGCGTGCCTGCGCAGGGAACGCCCGCCTTCAAGAGCGGCGACGTGATCACCTTCACCGGCCGCGAGACCACCATCGAAGAGAAGCAGGATGTCATCACGGTGATCGGCGGCGCGCAGGTGGACGTGATGAGCCGCGATCCGCGAATCAAGACCGGCGAGATCCGGCTCAGTGCCGAGCGTGCCGTCATCTTCCTGAAGCCCGGCTCGCTGACGAAGGTGCGCGAAGGCTCGGGCCAGCTCGACGCCGGCGTGGTGGAAGGCGTGTACCTGGAGGGCGACGTGAACGCCACCGATGGCAGCTACGCCATGCGTGGCGCGCAGGTGTACTTCGATGTGGCCACCGGCCGCGCGGCGGCGCTGCAGGCGGTGCTGCGAACCTACGTGCGCGGCGGCGTGCCCGTGATCAGCCGCGCCGCCGAGGTGCGTCAGGTGGCCAAGGATCAGTTCGAGGCACGCGACGCGCGCGTGTCGGTGAGCGAGTTCTACACGCCACACCTGTCGGTGGGTGCCGATCGCATCACCGTCACCAAGGGTCCGTCGGCCGATGCGTCCACGGTGGTCGAGGCGCAGGACGTCACCTTCCGCGCGGGCAGCGCGCCCATCTTCTACTGGCCCACGCTGCGAGGCGATGCCGGTGACGTGATCCTGCCGCAGGTGCTGCTGGGCTACAACAACTACACCGGCACGCAGATCGGCACGCGCTGGGATCTGTGGAAGCTGGCGGGCTGGCAGCCGCCCTTCGACATGAAGGCCGAGCTGCAGCAGGATGTGTACACCAGCAACGGCTACGGCCTGGGCACGCGCTTCAGCGGCGTGCCTGGCGACCTGAACCTGTACGGCTTCTACGACCTGCAGCGCACCGAGCAGAGCTCCTCGGGCATCGAGTACACGTCGGCGCTGAAGTGGCGCGGCATGATCGACGGCGGCACCACGGTGCCGCTCGACTCCGGCTCGCTCATGCAGGCGCAGATGGCGTGGGTGAGCGACGGCGCGTGGGTGAGCACCTTCAAGCAGAAGGACTTCGCCAACCACCGCGAGTACGAGACCAGCGCGTTCATCAAGCTCAGCACGGGCAACAGCGCCTTCGACGTGCTGGGCAAGTACGACCTGGACCAGTACGTGAGCAACAGCTGGATGCTGGGCACTCGCCCCTACAGCGTGTCCAAGTTCCCCGAAGCCAGCTACCGCCGCTACGGCGACTCGCTGTTCGGCGACAGCGTGAACTGGACCCAGGAGTACAACGCCAACGTCATGGCGATGCAGCTGGAGCGAGGCACGTCGCAGGATCTGGCTGCCAATCCGCTGGCCTTCGCCGCCAACTTCAACGCCAACACCAACATCCAGAACGCCTACACCGCGCAGGGCTACAACCAGAACAACTACGCGCGCAGCTTCACGCGTCACGAGCTGGTGGCGCCGCTCGACTGGCAGGGCCTGCGCGTGGCGCCCTTCGTGCAGGGCACCGCGATCGGCTACTTCCTGAACGACTTCCAGAACTACGCCAACCAGAACGTGGGCGCGGGCGCCGACGGCGGCGCATTCCGCGGCATCGTGGGCGCGGGCACGCGCATGAGCACGGAGTTCAGCCAGAACTTCGACGGCGTGCAGAACGCGACGCTGGACGTGAACCGCCTGCGCTGGGTGGTGCAGCCCAGCAGCACGCTGTGGGCCGGCTACGACACCACCACCAACGGCGAGTATCCGGTGTTCGATCAGGACGTGGAAGGCGCCAGCGCCGCGCGCGTGGCGCAGCTCGGCGTGACGCAGCGCTGGCAGACCTATCGCGGTGGCCCGGGCGACTGGCGCAGCGTGGACTGGATCATGCTCGATGTGGGCGCGGTGGTGAACAACAGCGGCGCCAACTTCCAGCGCTCCGGCACCAACACCGCCACGGGTGGCCTGAACAGCCTGGCCTACTACCAGAGCCCCACGCCGCAGTTCTTCAGCTACCGCCCCGAACTGTCGCAGTGGGGCAACCATGGCTATGCGCGCGCCACGTGGGCCATGTCGAGTTCGCTCACCGCCTACGGCAGCACCACCCTGCTGTTCGAGGATCGCAACACCGACGCCAACGCGGGCCAGAGCAACTTCGCCCGCGGCTCGGTGGGCATGTCCATGCAGCACACGCCGGACGTGAGCACGTTCTGCGAGTACCGCATGATCAACAACTTCTACAACAGCAGCCTGTATCCCAACGACGAGCTGCTGCAGCCCGGCGTGGCGTACCAGATCGGCAAGCTGTACACGCTCAGCGCGGGTCCGCAGATCGATCTCGGTCAGGGTGACCTGCGCGCACTCAGCGCCACGCTGAACCGCACCTTCCCCGACTTCAACCTCGGTGCGGCGATCGGCTACAGCTCCATCACGAACGAGTACACCTTCGGCATGCAGCTCTCCATTCCGGCGGCGGGCGGCAAGGGCCTGAACACCGGTGCGCTGAACAGCGACGGCGCAGCCAACCCGTGGACGGGCCAGAACGGTTCGTTCTGATCGCCGCGCGCGGCCGCTTCGCTCACGATTCGAACAGTTCGGTGCCTTCGAGCCGCTCGCCGATCATCGCGGCGCCGGCGGCGGTGAGTCGCCGGCCCTGCCGCGTGCGCGCCAGCAGTTCGCTGCGCAGCAGGAAGGGTTCCACCAGGTCTTCCAGCGTGTCGGCGTCCTCGCCGATGGTGGCGGCAAGCGTCTCCAGCCCGACGGGCCCACCCTTGTAGGTTCGCGCCAGCGTGCGAAGGTACTTGCGATCGAGTTCATCCAGACCACTCGCATCCACGCCTTCCAGCTCCAGGCCCGCACGCACGGCTTCCGCGTCCACGCGCCCCTTGCCCTTCACCTGCGCCCAGTCGCGCACGCGCCGAAGCAGTCGAAGCGCCACGCGCGGCGTGCCACGGCTGCGCGCGGCCAGCGTGTGCACCGAGGCGGCATCCGTCTTCACGCCAAGCAGGTCGGCCGCGCGCACCAGGATGCGCTCCAGTTCCTCCTGCCCGTAGAAGTCGAGGTGATGCGACAGGCCGAAGCGGCTGCGCAGCGCCTGCGTGAGCAGGCCGGCGCGCGTGGTGGCGCCGATCAGCGTGAAGGGCTTCAGCGGCAGCGTGACCATGCGCGCGTGCATGCCCTGATCCACGGTGAAGTCCACGCGGTACTCCTCCATGGCGGGATAGATGTACTCCTCCACCGCGGCGGGCAGGCGATGGATCTCGTCGATGAACAGCACATCGCCGGCGCCGAGCCGCGTGAGCGTGCCCACCAGATCGCCGGCCTTCGTGAGCGCCGGCCCGCTGGTCACCACCGCGCGCGTGCCCATCTCGGCGGCGATCACGTGCGCCAGCGTGGTCTTGCCAAGGCCCGGCGGCCCGTGCAGCAGCACATGGTCCATCGGCTCGCCGCGACCCTTCGCCGCCTGCACCGCGATGCGCACGCGCTCCACCAGATCGGTCTGCCCAACGTATTCCTGCAGCTTGTGGACGCAGCGCGGGGCCCATCGCCTCCTCGGCGTCGTCCACCGCTGCCTCCGCCGAGACCAGTCGCTCGCGCGCCATGATCAGAACTTCACCTGCGGCGCCGAACGCACGGCCTCGTCGTCTTCCTTCAGGAAGGACATCGCGCGGAAGCCGAAGATGCCCGCCACGATGTTGTTCGGGAACACCGAGAGCCGTTCGTTGAAACCCGCGGCCGCCGCGTTGAAACCGGTGCGGCGCGAAGCGATGCGGTTCTCGGTGTCGCTCAGGTCGCCCTGCAGGCGCATGAAGCCGCCATCGGCCTTCAGCGTGGGATACGCCTCGGCCACGGCCATCAGGCGACCCAGTCCGCGCGTCAGCGCGCCCTCCGCCTCGATGCGCTCGTTGATGCCCTTGGCGCTCATCGCCGCCGCGCGCGCCTGCATCACGGCTTCCAGCGTCTGACGCTCGTGCGTGGCGTAGCCCTTCACGGTCTCCACCAGGTTCGGGATCAGGTCGTGACGACGGCGCAGTTCCACGTCGATGTTGGAGAACGAACCCTCGGCCGCGATGCGTGCGCGCTGCAGGCCGTTGTAGATGCCGATGACGGCCAGTGCCACCACCACGATCACCGCTGCAATGATCACGACCACCACCACCGAGCCCATCAGCAATCCGTTCATGCGCGCCTCCTTGATCGGCCAGCCCCGTGCCGGCCACGACGAAAGCGTACCGCTCAGGCCTTGGCCATGCGCTCGATGCAGGCGAATTCCGCGGCCGCCACCGGCAGCACGCTCAGGCGATTGCCGCGCGCAAGCAGCTGCATGCCGGCCAGCTTCGGCTCGGCGCGAAGGCTGGCAAGCGTCACGCATGCAGGAAAGCGCCGCTCGAATCGCAGCGTGCGCGCCCACCACACCGGCGCGTCCTTGGTGGCGCGCGGCTCGAAGGCGTCGTCGCCCTTTCGGAACTGCGTGGCATCGGGCATCGCCTCGCCCACCACCGTGGCGACGCCCACCACGCCGGTCGGCTCAGCATTCGAGTGGTAGATCAGCACACGGTCGCCGGGCTGCATGCCGTCGCGCAGCGACAGCTTGGCCTGGTGGTTGCGCACGCGATCCCACGCGGTCGATCCATCGCGCTTCAGGTCATCGATCGAATAGACCTCGGGCTCCGTCTTCACCAACCAGTGCTTCATGGTCATGGGTCAGTTCCAGCTGAGGCCCTTGGGCCATTCCTTGGCGCTCTGCGCATCCGCACCTGCCACCACCGACTCGAGTCCACTGATCACCTTCGCCACCATGCGCGCGCGCTCCCATGGATCGGCGCACGCCAGCAGTTCGTAGCGCGCGTCCTCGTCCTGGATCAGCGCCGCACCAACCAGCTCCACCACGGCCGCGGTCGGCACATCCTCCCGCTCGGCCCACGCGCTGGCGGCCTTCACGCTGGAGAGTCGTTGCACGAGCGGTCGCTGCAGCATCTGCTTCAGCACGCGACGCGCTTCCGGCATGCGCGGCGGGCCGCCCTGCAGCGGTTCCATGGGCCGCAGCCGTGCCTGACGGTACAGGCGCTTGCCATCCATTTCCTCGATGGAAACGATCTCCGCGCGACACACCCCGTGCAGCAGGATGGTGTGCCGGCCATCCGGAAGCCGCTGGTGCTGCACGATCTGCCCCACGCACACCGCGGGTCGAAGCATGGGCACGCCGCGGCTCACCTCGGGCAGGTCGGTGTCGATGGTGGCCATCGCGATCGGTCGCGCGGTGAGCAGCGAACCGCCCTTCATCTCGGACAGGCACGCATCCACCATCTGCCGGTAGCGCGGCTCGAACACATGCAACCCCTGCACCGCATGGGGCAGCAGCACGGTGTTGCCCAGCGGGAACAGCGGCACCGGTCTCGTGAAGTCCACGGTGATCGTCTTGGCCATCGCAGGCGCATGCTAGGCACGCGCGCGCCACGCGACGAGCCCGGCTTCAGGTCAGCACGGCCTGCGACAGACCCACGCCCGTGCGCACGGAGCGACGCCGCGCGTACGCCAATCGATAGAGCGTGACCAGATCATCCTGGTCCACGGAACCGACCGAGGCGTTGCCAAGCAGGTCACCATCCACCGCCGGTACGCGACCATCCGAAAGAACCGTGACCCGGCGCAGCATGTCGAGATGCGCCCAGATCTCCTCGCCGCATGCGGGCATGGGCGCCTCCGGGATGGGGTTGCCCCACGGATCGCGCTGCGGAGGCGGATCCACCACCGCCCCGTCGGCGTCGCGCGACCAGGTCTGCAGGAACATGGTCACCCACGGCACGCTCTCGCGCAGTCGCTCCACGCGCGGCAGCAGCCAGGGATGCGCCAGCGCACCGCCGGCATGCCCGCGACCCATCGCCAACGCATGCAGTGCCTGCACCGCGCCATCGAAGTCGGCCGGTCCCATCATGGTGCGATACCCCGGCGCATCCACGGCATGCAGATCCGCCGTGATCACGTCCACATCCAGTCGCTGCAGATCCTCGACCGCGGCGGGCGAACGCAAGTTCGAACCTCGATCGCCAGCGCCCCCGCCGCGCGGATGCGATCCACGAACGCGTGCACGTCGGGATGGATCATGGGATCGCCGGCACCCGCCAGCGTCACCGCCACGTCACGCGCCTCGGCCACGCGCGACAGCAGGCGCTCGAGCCGCTTGGCCGTCATCGGCGGCCGCTGCAGCGAACCGAAGCGATGCGGGCTCGTCAGTCCGCAGCCGCGACGCCCCGTGCAGAGTTCGATCACCAGGTGCTGCGGCACCAGGTTCGGTGCGGCGTCCGACTGCCGCGCAACCGCCGCCAGCATGGTCTCCATCGACAGCACCGCATCACCGTGCATCAGCGGCTCGAGCGCCAGACGCATGCGACGCGCGGCGCGCGGCGTGTCCATGATCAGGCGCTCGCGGAATCCCGCGATCGACATGGGCGCGCGAAGTCGCTCCGCATGACCGGACCAGTCCATGCGCGTGTCCAGCCATGCCCCGATGCTGCGCACCGTGCCCTGCTCCAGCGCCTTCACCGCCACGCTCGACAGCAGGCAACCGCTCGATCCGGCGGGGCCCAGCGCGAACTGCATCCACGGCCGTGCAGGCAGCATGGACAGGCGCTGCACCATCGCGTCCACGCCCCACGGCTCGCGCACCGCCACCAGCGGCCAGTCCGGTCCGCACAGGAACACCTCGCTCGCCTGATGCGATTCCATCGCGGCGCGCATCGCCTTCGGGGCAAGCACCTCATCGAACACGCTGCGACCGCCGATGCCGCCGCGCCAGCAGGCGTCGGCCCAGGCGCGCGAGGCGAATCGGCTGCGCGCATCGCCCTCCACCACGTCGCCATCCAACGCGAGAAGTTCCAGTCGGTCACGCACCTCCAGACCGTCGAGCGCCGGCCCTGCGTCCCACCCCTTCGGGGCCACCATCACCACGCGGTGCAGTTCCTTCGAATGCAGGAGCCGCTTCAGCGTGTGATGCAGCACCGAGCGATCACCAAGCTCCGCCTCCAGGCTGCGCTCCACGCCCGTGCCACCACGCACAGGATCGATCGGCACCACCGCGATCGCACGATGCGATTCGCGCGTCACCTGCACCGCCGCGGTCGCCGAGGCGGCCCGACGGGACACTGGCACACGCGGCAACGACGGCACGCGACGAATCGCGAAGCGTTCCAGCGCCTCACGCAGCGTCATCTGATCGCTGTGTCGCTTGGTGCACCCACCTTCGGTCGCATCGATCACCCGCGCGCCCGCGCGACGATCCTCGTCGAAGGCTGCTTCCAGCGCCGCACGCTCGCGACG
>RFQW01000080.1 GCA_009924765.1 Planctomycetota bacterium
GCCCACACCACGGTGTCGGCCTCGATGCGCTCGGTGCCAAGCATCACGCCGCCATCGAACACGTCGGTCACGCGCTCGTTCAGTCGAACTTCCACGCCCATGGCGCGCAGCGAATCCAGCGCGACGCGCGACGACTGTTCGCTCATCGAACCCAGCAGCCGATCGGCGCTCTCGACCAGGATCACATGCGTGATCGTCGTGTCGAAGCGCCGGAAGTCGCGTGCCAGAGCCTCCACGGCCAGTTCACGGATGGCACCCGCCAGTTCCACGCCCGTGGCGCCTCCACCGACCACCACGAAGGTGAGGTGCGACTTCAGCGCACGCGGGTCGGTCTCGGCCTCCGCGTCCTCGAAGGCGCGCAGGATCCGCCCACGGATCGCCGAGGCGTCGTCGAGCGACTTCATCCCCGGCGCGAACGCCTCCCACGCACCCTTGCCGAAATAGCTTGAACCGGCGCCGGCAGCCAGCACCAGCCAGTCGTACGGACCCTTGGTGCCATCGGCGAATGTCAGCGTCTTGGTGGCGCGGTCCACCGCCACCACCTCGGCGAGCGCCACCAGCGCGTTGGCTTGATTGCGAAAGATGCGCCGGATCGGGAATGCGATGTCGGATTCAGTGAGCACGCTCGTCGCCACCTGGTACAGCAGCGGCTGGAACAGATGATGATTGGTGCGATCGAGCACAGCCACGCGCACCGGGGCCTTCGCCAGGCGCTGCGCGACACGGAGCCCACCGAAACCAGACCCCACCACGACCACCACGGGGACATCCGCCCGCGGTCGTGGGTTTGCCGATTTCATCGACATGCTGCGGCTTTCAGCCGGCCTTGCGGGACAGGTACTTCTCCACGCTCTTCAGGTCCGCAGCGAGCTGCGGCGTGTAGATGAGCGTGAAGGTGGCGCCGGTCTTCAGGATGACCACGCGGCTCGCCGTCTTGCGGCTGTTCCACATGCGGCCACCACGCTGCTTCAGGCGGTTGCCACCGTCGGCGCGGCCCTTTGCAAGCTTGTCCAAGGCACGCTGCACGCGCGTCTCCTGACGCATCAGGCGGAAGATCGTCTTCTTCAGACCCAAAGCGGCGGGCATCTTCGTGACGGTGAAGGTGACCTTGCTTCCGGGCTTCATTTCTGCGGTGGCGGCCATTGGAAATCTCCTTGCAATCCGCTTTGAGGCGGGTCGGAGAAGATAGCCGAAACCCGGCCGCCCCGCCAGCGCCCGGCCCGATCAGCGGGCCGAACCCCCATTTCAGGGCAATTTCTGCTCTCCCAGCACCTCGGCCCACACCTTCAGCAGCCCCTGCGTGCCCATGCCTCCGTGGCCAAGTTCGTCCAGTCGCCGGTACAGGCGCTCGGTCACCTCAAGCCCTGGCAACGCATGTCCCACCGCCTTCATCTCATCCACCGCGATCTGAAGGTCCTTGGCCAACAGGGCGGCGTGGAAGCCCGGCGCCCAATCACCCCTGAGCATGCGCGGCACCAGGTTGGACAGTGTCCAGCTGCCCGCAGCGCCGGTGGACACGCTCTGCAACATGCGCTCGGGATCAAGGCCTGTCGCCTTCGCGGCCACCATGGCCTCACATGCGCCGACCATGCTGTTGGCGACCAGGATCTGGTTCACCATCTTGCACAGCTGTCCTGCGCCTGCAGGCCCCTGATGCACGATGGTCTTGCCCAGACACTCGAACAGCGGTTTCACGGCTTCGAAGTCACGAACCTCGCCACCAACCATGATGGACAGCGTGGCGTTGCGCGCGCCGATGTCGCCGCCAGAAACCGGCGCATCGAGGGCACCCACCCCCTTAGGAGCTGCCGCCTCGGCGATGCGACGCGTCAGCCCCGGTGGGCTTGTGCCCATGTCCACAACGATCTTCGGTGGATGCTTGGCGGCCAGAAATCCCTTCGATCCCAGAAACACCTCTTCCACATCCTTTGGAAAGGCCACCATCGCGAACGCGACATCGGCGCCTTCAGCCGCGGCGGCCGGCGAATCGGCCCATTCCGCGCCGGCAGCGAGCAGTGGCTCCACCTTGGCTCGGGTTCTGGAGAAAATCCGCAGCTTGTAGCCCGCCTTGATCAGGTGCCCCGCCATCGGAGCCCCCATAACCCCTGCTCCAACCCATGCCACGCGAATGGTTTCCGTGTTCATGGGCGCAAGCGTAGTGACAACGTTCACACGCGTCACATCCGCGTCGTATGCGAGTCGGCATCCCGACAAGGGATCGAAAGGTAGGTCACAATGCAACCGAACACTCCGGCACAGGCCTCCGTAGGCCGCGGCCTTTTCAACGGAACCATGCACATGACAAGCAGCCACACACCCGTCGACATCCAGGATCTCGAGCGCCAGGTCGCCGAGACCGCCAAGCCCTTCCAGCAACTCGTGAGCGAAATGCAGCGCGTGGTGGTGGGCCAGCACGAACTGCTCGAAGGTCTGGTGATCGGCCTGCTGGGCAACGGCCACATCCTCATCGAGGGCGTGCCGGGCCTGGCCAAGACCACCGCCGTCGCCACGCTGGCGAAGGCGATCCAGACCAGCTTCCAGCGCATCCAGTTCACGCCCGACCTGCTGCCCGCCGACCTGCTGGGCACGCTGGTGTATCGCCCCAACACCGGCGACTTCGTGGTGAAGAAGGGCCCGATCTTCGCGAGCATCGTGCTTGCCGACGAGATCAACCGCGCGCCAGCCAAGGTGCAGAGCGCGCTGCTGGAAGCCATGCAGGAGCGCCAGGTCACCATCGGCACCGAGACCTTCCGCATGGAGGATCCGTTCCTGGTGCTTGCCACGCAGAACCCCATCGAGCAGGAAGGCACCTACAGCCTGCCCGAGGCGCAGGTGGATCGCTTCATGTTGAAGCTGGTCGTGCGCTACCCCACCGCTCGCGAGGAACGCCAGATCCTGGATCGCATGGCGCAGACCACCACCAGCCACACGGTGCGCGCGGTGCTGAAGCCCTCCGACATCGTGGCCGCCCGCAACGTGGTGGATCGCATCTTCGTGGACGACCGCATCAAGGACTACATCGTGAACCTGGTGGTGGCCACGCGCGATCCCGGCACGGTGAAGGCCCCCGTGAAGGAGCTGATCCAGTACGGCGCCAGTCCGCGCGCCACCATCGCGCTCACCATCGCCGCCAAGGCCAAGGCGTTCCTGGATGGCCGCGGCTATGTCACGCCGCAGGACGTGAAGGACATCGCTCTGGATGTGTTGCGCCACCGCATCGGCCTCACCTACGAGGCGGAGGCGCTGGAGAAGAGCAGCGAGGACGTGGTGCGCAGCCTTCTGGAGCACGTGCCGGTTCCCTGATCAACAGGTGAACCAGCAACCACCGGAGTCTTCCCATGAACGCGAGTGAACTCATTCGCAAGGTGCGCCGCATCCAGATCCACACCAGCCGCGTGACAAGCGAGGCGCTGGCCGGCACCTACCACAGCGCCTTCCGCGGGCGCGGCGTGGAGTTCGAGGAAGTGCGCCCCTACGTGGTGGGCGACGACGTGCGCACCATCGACTGGAACGTGAGCGCGCGCGCCGCCGGCAGCCCGCACGTGAAGATGTTCCGCGAGGAGCGCGAGCTGTGCGTGATGCTTGCGGTGGACCTGTCGGGCAGCCTGGATTTCGGCACGCAGAGCCAGTTCAAGCGCGAGATGGTGGCCGAGATGGCCGCCACCATCGCCTTCAGCGCCATCCGCAACGGCGACAAGGTGGGCCTGCTCGCCTTCACCGACCGCGTGGAGCGCTTCGTGCCGCCGCGCAAGGGCACGCGCCACGTGCTGCGCATCGTGCGCGAACTGCTGGCGTTGAAGCCACAGGGCACGGGCACGCGCATCGGCGAGGCGGTGGACGAGATCACCCGCATCGTGCGCAAGCGCAGCGTGCTGTTCGTGATCAGCGACTTCATGGACCAGGGCTGGGAACGATCGATGTCGGTGGCGCGCGGTCGCCACGACGTGATTCCGGTGGTGGTGTCCGACAAGGCGGAGGAGAGCCTGCCGCCCGTGGGACTGCTTGAACTGGAAGACCCGGAGACCGGCGAAACCTTCCTGGTGGACACCAGTGACCGCGGCGTGCGGGCACGCTTCGCCAGCGCGGCCGGCGAGGATCGCGCGCGCCTGCAGCAGGCGTTCCGGCGCATGCGCATGGATGCGGTCGAGGTGCAGACCGGCAGCGACTTCGTGAAGCCGCTCGCCGCGGTGTTCCGCAGGCGAGAAGCACGGAGGGGCCGATGAAGCACCTCGCATGCGCACTGACCCTCGCCTGCGCGACAAGTGGTTTCGCGGCGGAGACCGCACCCGAGCCGAAGTCGCTGTCCACGCAGGCTGGCGGAGCGACGCTGATCATGTCGGCCCGCGACGCGACCATCCGCACCGGCCAACCCCTGGTGGTGGACATCACGGTGGACCGCCCAGGCGATCTCAGCGTGATGATGCCTGCGATCAAGAGCCCGCTCGGCGTGTGGGATGTCCGCAAGGCCGAATCGCTGCCCGCGACCAAGGAACTGCCCAACCGAATCACCGAGCGCCTGACGCTGGTCACCTTCGAAAGCGGCGACCAGAGCGTGCCGAGCCTCACGTTCACGCTGCGCAGTGCAGATGGCAAGGAGACGCCACTCGTCAGCCCCGCCCTGCCGATCACCGTGTCATCGCTGCTGGCCGACGGCTACGACCCCTCGAACATCCGCGACGTGAAGGGCACCGTGGACATTCCGCTCGAGGCGCGCTGGCCGTGGATCCTGGGCTTCGCGGTGCTTGCTGGCCTGCTCGGCTGGCTGGGCTTCAGCTGGTGGAAGGGCCGGACCTCGCGTGTCGCGCCGCTTGAACCGGTGCATGTGCGCGCCATGCGCGAACTCGATGCGCTGGCTGCGCAGCAGCTGCCCCAGAAGGGCATGGTGCTCGACTTCTATGTGCTGCTGTCCGACACCGTGCGCCGCTACGTGGAAGGTCGCTTCGGCATCAAGGCGCCGGAGCAGACCACGAAGGAATTCCTGCAGGCCGCGCGCTTCCACCCATCGATCCAGGACGATCACCAGCGCATGCTGGCAGCCTTCCTGCGCGCCGCGGACATGGTGAAATTCGCGGCCCAGCGCCCGGGGCCCGCCGAGTGCGATCGTGGCCTGGATGCGGCGCGCGGCTTTGTGCGCGAAAGCACCCCCGCTGCCGGCGCGGATGAACTCACAGACGCGCCTGCCACACCGCATCAGGGCCAGGAGAGCGCGCGGTGAACACGTACACCTTCCAGGACCCTTGGCTCTTGCTGCTGCTGCCCGTGGCCTTCCTCGGCTTCTGGCGACTGTGGCGCAAGCGCCCCACGCTGCGCTTCAGTGCGGTGCAACGCGCACGCTCCGCCGGTGCGGGCGCCGCGGCACGGCTGCGCTGGCTGCCCTTTGCCGTGCGTGCCCTGGCGCTTGCGCTGCTGGTGGTGTGCATCGCGCGTCCGGTTCGCCTGAACGAGCAGACCCGCACGCTGACCGAAGGCGTGGCCATCCAGCTGGTGGTGGACCGTTCCAGCAGCATGCTGGCGATGGATTTCGAGCGCAACGGCCGCGCGGTGAACCGTCTCGACGCGCTGAAGGATGTGGTGGATCGCTTCGTGGACGGCGGCGGCGAGCTGGCTGGCCGCAAGGACGATCTGGTGGGTCTGGTCACCTTCGCGCGTTACGCCGACTCGATCAGCCCCATGACGCTGGATCACGAGTGGCTGCTCGCGGGCATGAAGGACCTGGCGCCGGCCGAGCCGGGATCGGGTGATGATGGCACCGCGATCGGCGACGGCGTGGCCCTTGGCGCCGAGAAACTCCGTGATGCCACCGAACAGCGCGGCGAACTGTCCAAGCGGATCAAGAGCCGCGTGCTGGTGCTGCTGACCGACGGCGAGAACAACGCGGGCGACATCGACCCCACCACCGCGGCCGAACTGTGCAAGAGCCTCGGCATCAAGCTGTACACCATCGGCATGGGCACGCGTGGCATGGCACCCATGCCCGTGAAGACGCCCTTCGGCATGCAGATGGTGCGCCAGCCCGTCACCATCGACGAAGACCTGCTGCGCAAGATGGCCGAGATCACCGGCGGCCAGTACTTCCGCGCCACCGACTCGCGGAGTCTGGACAGCATCTACGCGAAGATCGACGAACTGGAGAAGACCGTGACCGAGCAGAAGCGCACGGTGCAGGCCAAGGATCTGTCGGTGGAGAGCTTCCGCCTGGGCGGCTTCTTCGTGCCACCCATCCTCACGCTGGCCATGGGACTGCTGTTGCTTGAGGCGCTGCTCTCGCACTCGCGCTGGAGGACCCTGCCGTGAACCTCTCCAGCTTCCAGTTCGCGCAACCCTACGCGGCGTCATGGCTGTGGCTGGTGGCCGGCGTCGTGGCGCTCATGGTGCTGGGACTGCGCCGCCGCACACGCCTGCTGCACCTTGTGGCAGAACATCCGCTGCTGTCGCGGCTGGCTCCGTCGCTCGACCTGTCCCGCGCATGGGTGCGCGCCGGCATCGCCGCGATCGCGCTGGCCATGCTCACGCTGGGGCTGATGGATCCGCGCTGGGGCATGCAGGTGGAACAGGTGCAGCGCAACGGACTCGACGTGATCTTCGTCATGGATGTGAGCCGCAGCATGCTGGCGAGCGACGCCACGCCCAGCCGCCTGGAGCGCGCGAAGCAGTTCGCGCTGGATGCAAGCGAGGCGTTGGAGGGCGATCGCGTGGGGCTGGTCGACTTCGCGGGCGCGCCCGCCATGCGCACGCCGCTCACGCTGAACTACGCGGCCTTCCGTCAGGCGGTGCAGAACCTGGAGCCCAAGGCCGCTGCGCGCGGCGGCAGCATGCTGGGCGAAGCCATCCGCATGGCGGCGAACAGTTTCCCCGCAGGTGACAAGGGCGCGAAGGCCATCATCGTGCTCAGCGACGGCGAGGACATGGACAGCAATCCCGCGGACGCGGCGAAGGAGGCGTTCGAGGCACTCGGCGTGCGCACCTTCACCGTGGCCATCGGCGATTCGCGGGATGGTGCGCGCATTCCCGTCACGGGCGCCGACGGTCAGCGCCGCTACCTGGTGCATGATGGACAGGAGGTTTGGTCGAAGATGAACCCCGACACCATGCGCGACATCGCGCAGGCGGGCGGCGGCGCGTTCGTGCCCGCGGGCACCGCGCAGCTGGACATGGCCGCGGTGTACCGCGATTCGCTGGGCAACCTCGATCGCATCGATCAGGAGTCCAGCCTGGTGAAGCGTCAGACGCCGCGC
>RFQW01000009.1 GCA_009924765.1 Planctomycetota bacterium
CGCGGCCATGGTGATCGGCGCGGCCAGCGCCATCGTGATGAGCACCCTGCTGTGGAACAACGGACTGGGCCTGCTGTGGCGCGGGCCGGGTGCCCCCATGGATGCGGTGATGCGCGGCGACACGGCCGCCATGCGCGCACACTGGTCCGGCCCTGCCGCCGAGCTTTCGCAACCAGCGCTGCAGGCCTTTGCACAAACGCTCACTGCACAGCACGGTGCCTACCAAGGCACCACCGACAGCGTGACCCGCGCCACGCCACTCAAGCCTCCGGCCGGCAAGAGCGTGGCACCCGTGCCCATCACCATCAAGTTCGAGCGGGCAACGCTGGAAGCCGATCTTGGCCTGGAACTGTTCGACCCCAAGACCGGCGCCACGGTGATGAAGTGGCGGTCGCTGCGGGTGCTGGATCCCGTGCAGGGCGATCTGGTGTTCCCACCGGGCGAGCCCGCGCCACCCGTGCTGGAGCCCCCTGCTCCGCCAGCCACGAATCGTCGCGCGCCGCCCACCGGGGATTCCACAAAGCCCGCCACCGGCACTACACCCGCCGCGCCGCCACCGCTACGCTGAACCCATGTCCGTAGCCATCGAGATTCGCGACCTGGTGCGTGTGTTCGGCAAGCAGACCGTGCTCAACGGCATCAATCTGGACATCCACGAAGGCGAGACCATGGTGATCATGGGCGGCTCGGGCTGCGGCAAGAGCACGCTGCTGCGCCACCTGATCGGCAGCCTGAAGCCCACCTCGGGCACCATCAAGCTGTTCGGCCACGATCTGAGCTCGCTGGATGAAGCGGGCCTGGACAAGGTGCGCAGCTACTTCGGCATCCTGTTCCAGTCGGGCGCGCTGTTCAACAGCATGACCGTCGCCGAGAACGTGGCGCTGCCGCTGCGCGAACACACCGAGCTCGACGGCACCACCATCGACATCATGGTGAAGATCAAGCTGGAGCAGGTGGGACTGCGCGAACACGCCGAGAAGTTCCCATCGCAGATCTCCGGCGGCATGAAGAAGCGTGCCGGCCTGGCGCGCGCGCTGGCGCTGGATCCACGCATCCTTTTCTACGACGAACCGAGCGCGGGCCTGGACCCCGTGACCAGCGCCGAGATCGACCAGCTGATGCTGGATCTCACGCGCAAGCTGGGCGTGACCAGCGTGGTGGTGACGCACGAGATGGACAGCGCCTTCACCATCGCCGACCGCATGGTGATGCTGGACAAGGGCCGCGCGCTGCGCGTGGACACGCGCGAGAACTTCGACGCGCTGCGCAAGACCAGCGAGGCCGACGCCGCCAAGCTGAGCGACACCGACCGCCTGATCAGGCAGTTCCTGCGCGGCGACGCGCAGGGCCCCATCACCGAGCGCAAGGCCGCCACCAACTACGCGGAAGACCTGCTGAACACGGGCAACGCCGCCGCACGCATCGCCGCCATCACGCCTTCGCGATGAACCACGCCGTCCGCCGTCTGGCACAGGATCGACGCTGTCTGGTGATGGGCCTGGGTGCCTTCGGTGGCGGACTGGGCGTGACGCGCGCACTGGTTGATGCGGGCGCCAAGGAGGTGCTGGTGACCGATCTGGCGAATGAGACGAAACTGGCGACCTCGCTCGAGGCGATCAAGCCACTGGTGGACACGGGCCGCGTGCAGTTGCGGCTTGGTGGCCACTTGGAATCCGATTTCCGCTCGGCCGAGGTGGTGATCGCCAACCCCGCGGTGCCAAAGCCGTGGCAGAACGAATTCCTGCTCGCCGCGCGCGCCGGCGGCGCCACCGTGACCACCGAGATGCGCCTGGGCCTTGAAGGCGTGCCTGCCGATCGCGTGATCGGCATCACCGGCAGCGCCGGCAAGAGCACCACCAGCGCCATGATCGCGCACCTGCTGGACGGCGATGGGCGGCGCGCGGTGCTGGCCGGCAACATCGGCGGCAGCCTGCTCGAGCGCGCGCCACAACTTGGCGCGAAGGACTGGCTGGTGCTGGAGCTTTCAAGTTTCATGCTGTGGTGGCTTGGCCCGGAGGCTGGCGGAACACCGTGGCTGCCGCGCATCGGCGTGCTCACCAACCTGGCCGACAATCACCTGGACTGGCATGTCGACGCGGCCCACTACAGCCGCAGCAAGTCGTTCGTGCGCGGCCCGTCGCAGCATGCGTTCATCAGTCGCTTCGATGCGGAGGATGCCGCGTCTGCGCAGCGCTTCGCCAAACTGCCCGCTGGCGCATGGTGGCGCGGTGCTGCACTGGATGCGGCGATCGAATCGCGACCGGAACTTGCGGACAGCTGCCCGTTGCCTGGCGCCCACAACCGTCGCAATGCGCTGCTGGCACTGCAGGTTGCGGCGGCGGCACTGCGCGCGGACGGCGAGGATGCGGATCTGCGCGCCCTGTGCGCGCGCCTTGCCACCTTCCGCGGACTGCCGCACCGACTGGCGCTGGTGCACGAGGCGAATGGCGTGCGCTGGTTCGATGACAGCAAGGCCACCACCCCCGAAGCCACGCTGCTGGCCGTTTCATGCTTCCCCGACCGACGCAAGGTGCATCTGATCGCGGGTGGTTCGGACAAGGGATCGAACCTTTCGCCCATCGCCGAACTGGCCGGTGAACTGGCTGGCCTGTACGCCATCGGCACCACGGCACCCGCCCTGTGCACGCACGGCGGCAACGCATGCGGCACCCTGCAGGAAGCCACACGACGCATCCACGCGGCCCTGAAGCCGGGTGATGTGGTGCTGCTGTCGCCCGGGTGCGCCAGCTGGGACCAGTTCAAGAACTACGAGGACCGTGGCCGGCAATTCGCCGCGATGGCCCGGGGTCGGTAGCATCCCCCGCATCATGAGGCAGGGCTGGCTCCTTCCGTTTCTGGTCGTCTCGCTCGCGGCACTCACGGGCTGCTATGCACCCGATGGCGGATTCAATCCGACCAGCGGTCGTGGCTTCACCTACGAGAGCACAAGCATGCGACCGCTCACGGTCAGCGTGATCGACACGCGCACCGAGGAGCCCTTCTTCACCATGGAGATTCCACCGGGCAAGCAGCTCACCTTCTCCTTCAAGGAGGGTGGCGGCGATGATCCGGTGTACACGCCTGACCGCATGAACTACTCGGTGTGGGACAACGGCGTCACCACGGGTCATCTGGACAACCAGCTCACCTGCCCGCCGACCAGCTGCCGACGCATCGACGTGGAGATCCGCAAGGGACCCGTGTGGCCCGAGCCCGATCCCGCCGTGCGCCTTCGCACCGACCAGGCCGCGGATCGCCCGGCCTACGCCACCCCCAAGGGCGGCGCGGCACCGGACGCCAGCAAGAAGCAGTACGACAACTGACCGTGCTGCGCATCGGCCACGGCTACGACCTGCATCGACTGGAGCCGCTCGCGCCCGATGGCGCCGGACGCCCCTTCGTGCTGGGCGGCGTGTCGATCGCGCACGATCGCGGCCCCGTTGGACACTCCGACGGCGATGCCCTGCTGCACGCCATCACCGACGCCATCCTGGGCGCGCTGGGCGAGCCCGACATCGGACAACTGTTTCCGGACAACGATCCACAGTGGAAGGGTGCCGACAGCGCGGTGTTCCTGAACGAGGCCACGCGCCGCATGCGCGCGCGCGGCTTCGAGCTGGTGAACCTGGACGCCACCATCATCTGCGAGCGACCGAAGATCGGCCCCGCCAAGGCCGGCATGCGCGCGCATCTGGCGCGATTGCTGGGCTGCACCGAAACGCTGGTGAACCTGAAGGGCAAGACCCACGAGAAGGTGGACGCCGTGGGTGAAGGCCGCGCCATCGAGGTGCATGTGGTGGCCCTGCTTTCGTCGGGAACTTCCGCGAACGGTCGCTGAGTCCGCTGGGAGCCGCGGTTACACTCGCTGCATGCGAGCAGTCGTCACCGGACAAGTCGGCCTAGACAAGAAGTCCTATCTGCAGTCGGTCGCCCGAATCGCGGGCGAACGCGGCGACCGCGTGGAACTGTTCAACGTGGGCGACCTGATGTACGGCGAGGCGCCCGATGTGCGCCCCGGTCGCATCCTGGACCTGCCGCTGAGCCGCCTGGCCAGCCTGCGCCGCGCCGCCTTCAAGGACATCATCGGCAGCACCTCGCCCGCCGAGGATCACCCCAACGTGATCGTGAACACGCACGCCACCTTCCGCTGGCGGCATGGCCTGTTCGCGGCGTTCGACTTCGATCTGCTGCGCCGCCTGAAGCCCGACATGTTCATCTGCATGGTGGACAACATCGAGGTGGTGCATCACCGTCTGCACGCAGAACACGACATCGACGCCACGCTGAAGGACTGCATGGTGTGGCGCGAGGAGGAGATCCTGGCCAGCGAGCTGGTGGCGCAGGCGATCGGCTGCAGGGGCGGCTTCTTCATCCTGAGCCGCGGTCGCCAGGTGGACACCACCGAGACGGCGTTGCGCATGATCACGCGCCCCGAGATGCGCAAGGTGTATCCCAGCTTCCCGATGAGCCATGTCATGGACATGCCCGAGGTGCTCGCCGAGATCGACCACTTCCGCGCCGAGCTGGCCAAGCACTTCATCACCTTCGACCCGGGCGACGTGGACGAGAAGCTGCTGCTCGACAACGCCATCGCCGCCGCGCGCGAAGGCAAGGACTTCATCGAGGTGAAGGCGCACAGCTTTGGCGGCCGCAAGGATGCCGCCCCGCTGCGCGTGAGCGTGCGCGAGGTGCTGGACATCGCCGGCGACGTGGATGGCCAGATCTACATGCGCGACTTCCGCCTGATCGACCAGAGCGACATGATCGTGAGCCTGGTGCCCGAGCTTGCGGGCGGCATTCCGGGCCTGTCGAGCGGCGTGGAGCGCGAACTGCACCACGCCTTCGAGCACGCCAAGGAGGTGTACGTGGTGTGGAAGCCCAAGAAGAATCCCAGCCCGTTCATCACCGAGACGGCCACCAAGATCTTCCGCAGCGTGGATGAGGCACTGGCCTTCTTCGAGGCCGAAGGCATGTTTGCCACCAAGAACCTGTTCGGACACTGATCCGGTGCCCCGAGGCGGCCGATCCAGCGCGAAGGATGTCAGAACGCGCAACCGCCGATTGTTCGGATTCGGAAATTGATCCAGTGATGCGCACCACGGTCCATCCCATCCGCGCACGCGGCTTCACCCTGGTGGAACTGCTGGTGGTGATCGCCATCATCGCGCTGCTGGTGGGGCTGCTCATCGTGGCGATCGGGCGTGCGCGTGGCGCCGCGGTGAACACCGCCGACCAGGCCAACCTGCGCACGCTCGCCAGCGCCGCCAACACCTACGCCAGCAGCAACAGGGGACGGCTGCCGAGCCCCCGCACCGATACGCCGGGCCGCTGGGGATCGCTCACCAAGGATCCAAAGGTCGCCTTCAACGCCACCAGCAACTCGCGCGATGACAACGCCAACGCCTACAAGCCCTGGGTGGTGACCGAGGCCACCGGCACCAACGCCGACACGATCGACGCCAACCTGAACATCGAGACGCTGGCCGCCCTCGAGAAGGGCAGCATGTGGAACTACCTCGGCGACGCGAAGCTGTATCGCAGCCCGATGGATCCATCCGCGCGCCCCCGCAGCTATTCGATCAACGCGTTCGTTGGGGTGCTCTACGCCGACGATTTCGATGGTCTGCCAGGCGGCGCCGCGGGCTCCAGCGCGTGGATCTCCTCCAACTATGCGCACGACACGCGCACGCTGAGCCGCATCCCGCAGCCCTCGGGCACCTTCTACGCCATCGGACAGATGGACCGTTCCAACGCCAAGTCGATCATGGACGGATGGAACGTCGGCGGCTTCCTGGCGAACCCCGACCCGACCAAGGGCACGCTGTGGTTCGACGCCCCCGCCATCTGGTCCGTTCCGCAGTATCAGGTAAACCTGGGCAACTGCGATGGCAGCACGGCCTCGTACCAGATTCTGAGCAGGGCGCTGCGCGACGGACTGGTAGAGACGAACCCGACCAACGGGGCCACGCAGAGCACCGGGACTGAATCCGCCCCCGACCTGGTTGGGCTCAAGGCGCTCATCCTGCCTGGGCTGGTCAAGTAGCCCTTCTAGCCCCCCAAGGGCGGAACGTCCGAATTGAGTGGCCCAAGCACCCCGGGGTTTCTATTATCGCTGCAATCTGAGGGCAATTTGCTTCCCCATCCCCTGCCACGCGGCAGAATGGGTCACACCGCCACGCACCCCAGAATGGGAGATCGAACCGCCATGACGCACGCGCCCCGAGCCCACCGCTCCAGGTTGTCGCAGGGCATCACTGCCCTGGCTGCGCTGTGCCTTGCATGCGTTGCCGCACACGCCGTGGTGCTGCCCGTGTCCACACGCGGCGGCATCGGTGCCATCCCCTATCAGGACGGCTCCACCAAGGGTGTCACGTTCCGCACCTGGGCGCCCAACGCGCAGGCCGTCAGCGTGGCGCTGGCCAGCACCTTCTACAGCACCACCGCGCACCAGCTCAGCAGCGAGGGCAACGGGTACTGGTCGGGCGACATCGCCAACGTGGTGGCTGGTGCGCAGTACAAGTTCGCGATCAAGTACAACAACACCTATCGCCTGAAGAACGATCCGCGCGCGCGCGACCTGACCAACAGCGTGGGCACCAGCATCGTGTACGACCCCAAGGCGTACCAGTGGCAGACCTCGAACTTCCAGATCGCCAACTGGAACGAGCTGGTGATCTACGAGATGCACATCGGCACGTTCGGCACGTCGGCCAGCGGTTCTCCGCCGGCCACCTTCAGCAACGCGATCAGCAAGCTGGACCATCTGGTGGATCTGGGCGTGAACTGCGTCAGCCTGATGCCGATCAACGAGTTCCCCGGCGACCTGAGCTGGGGCTACAACCCCAGCTATCCGTTCAGCGTTGAAAGCGCCTACGGCACGCCGGACGACCTGAAGCGCTTCGTGGATGCGGCGCACGCACGCGGCATCGCGGTGCTGAACGACGTGATCTACAACCACCTGGGCCCCACCGACATGGACATGTGGCAGTTCGATGGCTGGAGCCAGAACAACCTCGGCGGCATCTTCTTCTACAACAACGCCACGCAGGCCGCCACGCCGTGGGGCAACACGCGACCGGACTACGGCCGCGCCGAGGTGCGCCAGTTCATCCGGGACAACGCGCTGATGTGGCTGGACGAGTTCCGCATGGACGGCCTGCGGTGGGACGGCACCAAGTACATCCGTCGCACCGACCAGTACGGGCAGGAACTGCCCTACGCCTGGGGCATGCTGCAGTGGTGCAACGACCAGATCAACGCGCAGTTCCCGGGCAAGATCTCGGTGGCCGAGGACTTCGACGACAACGCCTGGATCAGCAAGCCCACCAGCGTGGGCGGCGCCGGCTTCGACAGCCAGTGGGACTGGTTCGTGCACAACGTTCGCGACGTGATCCAGCAGACCTGGGACAGTGGCCGCGACATGTCGAAGATCAGGGAAGCGATCACCCACAACTACAACGGCAACCACACCGAGCGCGTGATCTACGTGGAGAGCCACGACGAGGTTGCCAACGGCAAGCAGCGCATGTCGAGCAGCATCAGCCCCAGCACGCCGGGCGACTACTACGCACGCAAGCGCAGCACCCTGGGTGCCGCCGTGACCTTCTTCAGCCCGGGCATCCCGTTCATGTTCCAGGGCCAGGAGATGCTGGAGGACGGCTTCTTCACCGACAGCGACCCGCTGGACTGGAGCAAGGTCACCACCTACTCCGGCATCGTGCGGATGTACAAGGACATGATCGCGCTGCGCCGCAACACGCAGGCGGTCACCAAGGGCCTGACCGGACCCAACACGAACGTGTTCCACATGAACAACTCGAACAAGCTGGTGGGTTGGCACCGCTGGATGAACGGCGGCACCGGCGATGACGTGGTGGTGCTGATCAACTTCAGCGCGACCAGCTGGTCCAACTACCGCATCGGCATGCCGCGCGGTGGCATGTGGAAGTGCCGCTTCAACAGCGACTGGAACGGCTACTGCAGCGACTTTGCCAACACGAAGTCGCTGGACGTGGACGCGAACGGCTACGCCTACGACGGCCTTGCCCAGAGCGCCACGCTGAACATCGGCCCCTACTCGGTGCTGGTGTACTCGCAGGGCGACGCGCAGGTGCCGGGCAATCCGGCCGACCTCGACGGAAGCTGCTCGGTGGACGCGGGCGATGTGAGCATCGTGCTGCTTGATTTCGGCACCGCAGGTGGCTCGAGCGATCTGGACGGCGACGGCATGGTGGGCAGCGGCGACATCGGCATCGTTCTGCTCGAGTTCGGCTGGACCTGCAACTGACATGTGATCCGGAACCGCCATGCACCGACCCGCCAACGCCGTTCGACGCCTGAGCGCCCTGACGGCGCTGGCGCTTGCGGCGCAGGCGTGGGCCGTGGTGCTGCCGGTGTCCACACGCGCGGGCGTGGGCGCGATTCCGTATCAGGTGGGCACCACGAAGGGCGTCACCTTCCGCACCTGGGCGCCGAACGCGCAGGCCGTGAGCGTGGTGGGCAGCTTCAACTTCTGGAGCACCACGGCGCACCAGCTGAGCAGCGAAGGCAACGGCTACTGGTCGGGCGACGTGAGCAACTGCCCCTTCGCCGCGCAGTACAAGTTCGCCATCAAGATCAACGGCAGCTACCAGCAGAAGGCCGATCCGCGATCGCGCCTGCTGGTGAACAGCGTGGGCAACAGCATCGTGCACGATCCGTCGGCCTATGCGTGGACGACCGGCACCTTCGGCATCGCCGACTGGAACAGGCTGGTCATCTATGAACTGCACCTGGGCTCGTTCCATGTGCCCAGCGGCACGACTGTGCCCAGCAACTTCAGCCGGGCCACGCAGAAGCTGGATGACCTGGTGGACCTTGGCATCAACTGCATCGAGCTGCTGCCGGTGGCGGAATTCCCGGGCGACATCAGCTGGGGCTACAACCCCAGCTACCCCTTCAGCGTGGAAAGCGCCTATGGCGGCCCGAACGAGCTGAAGAAGTTCGTGGACGCCTGCCATGCGCGCGGCATCGCGGTGCTGGCCGACGTGGTGCACAACCACTACGGCCCCAACGACCTCAGCATGTGGCAGTACGACGGCTGGAGCCAGAACGGCAACGGCGGCATCTTCTTCTTCAACGACACGCTGCGCGCGAACACGCCGTGGGGCCCCCGCCCCGACTACACGCGCACCGAGGTGCAGCAGTACGTGCGCGACAACGCCTCGATGTGGCTGGGCGAATTCCGCATGGATGGACTGCGATGGGATGCCACCAAGTTCATGCGGCGCACGGACTCGGCGGGCACCGACATTCCAAGCGCATGGAGCCTGCTGCAGGCGTGCAACAACGACATCGATGCGACCTGGCCCGGCAAGATCTCCATCGCCGAAGACTTCGATGACAGCGCCGCCGTCACGCGGCCCGTGTCGCAGAGCGGCGCGGGCTTCGACAGCCAGTGGGACTGGTTCGTGCACTCGATCCGCGGCGTGGTGACGGCCAGCAGCGACAGCGGTCGCGACATGAACACCGTGCGCGACGCCGTGGCGCACGCCTACAACGGCAGCGCCACGCAGCGCGTGATCTACACCGAGAGCCACGACGAGGTGGCCCTGACCAGCGGCAACCTGCGCCTGCCGAGCGCGATCAGCGCCGCCGCGCCGGGTGGCCTGCAGGCGCGCAAGCGCAGCACCCTGGCGGCGGGCGTGATGTTCACCAGCCCGGGCATTCCAATGCTTTTCATGGGGCAGGAGCTGCTGGAAGACGGCGGCTGGGACGCCAACGACCCGATGGACTGGACCAAGGCCACGACCTACGCCGGCACGCGGCAGATGTACAAGGACCTGATCGCGCTGCGTCGCAACACGGCGGGACTGACGGCCGGCCTGACGGGCGCCAACACCAACGTGTTCCATGTGAACAACACCAACAAGCAGATCGCCTGGCACCGCTGGGGCGGTGGCGGCGAGCGCGATGATGTGGTGGTGCTGGCGAACTTCAGCGGCTGGCCCATCAACAACTACCGCATCGGCCTGCCGCGCTCGGGCACCTGGAAGTGCCGCTTCAACAGCGATTCCAACGTGTACGCCAGCGACTACTCGAACACGCCCAGCCCCGATGTGGAAGCGAACGGTCAGGCGTATGACGGCATGCCCACCAGCGGCACCTTCCGCGTGGGCGCCTACGCGCTGGTTGTGTATTCGCAGGGCGATGCCGTGCCCGGCAATCCGGCCGACCTGGACGGCAGCTGCGTGGTGGATGCCGGCGACGTGGCCTTCGTGCTGCTCGACTTCGGATCCGTCGGCGGCCCGAGCGATCTCGACGGCGACGGCGTGGTCGGCAGCGGCGACGTGGCGATGATCCTGCTCGAGTTCGGCTGGACCTGCCAGTGAACGCTCACGCGTTCGCGGGCAGGTAGCTCTTCTCCAGGTACTCGGCCACCATGCGGTGCGTGTTGAATCGGCCCGGAACCGTGGCCACGCTGTGCAGCGCGCGCGCGATCCAGTCCTGCGGCAGGCCGGCACGATCGTGCTGGTAGAAGCTGGGCACCACCTCGTTCTCGAGCAGCGCGTACAGGCTCTCGGCGTCGAGCGCATCCTGCTTCTCGCGATCGGTTCCCTCGCTGCCGTCGCCGATGGCCCAGCCGTTGCGGCCGTCGAAGCTCTCCGGCCACCAGCCGTCCAGGATGCTCAGGTTCACGCCGCCATGCATCGGCGGCTTCATGCCGCTGGTGCCGCTGGCCTCGTGCGGGCGAAGCGGGTTGTTCAGCCACACGTCGCAGCCGCTCACCAGCATGCGGCCCACGTGCATGTCGTACTCCTCGATCAGCGCCACGCGGGCCTCGAAGCCCTGCTCGCGCGTCCAGTGATGCACCTCGGCGGCGTAGGCCTGGCCGTCGCGGTCGCGCGGATGCGCCTTGCCGGCGAACACGATCTGCACCGGGCGATTACTGTCGGTCAGGATGCGACGCAGGCGCTCGGGTTCGCGGAAGATGAGCGGCGCGCGCTTGTAGGTGGCGAAGCGACGCGCGAAGCCGATGGTGAGCGCGTTGGGATCGAAGGCCTGCGTCGCGCGCAGCACCACTTCAGGCGCCTCGCCGCGGCGACGCGCCTGACGCACCAACCGTTCGCGGATGAACTGCACCAGACGCGCACGCAGCTGCGCGCGCATGGCCCAGAATTCGCCTGCATCGGCCTTCTCCGCAGCTGCCCACGGATCCTTGCCACGCTCGATCGTGTCCAGATCAAGACCGATCGAGCGCTTCCAGAATGACTCCGCCTCGGGTGCGAGCCACGTGCGCGCATGCACGCCGTTGGTCACATGGCCGATCGGCACCAGCGCGGCATCGGCCACGCCGTACACCTGCTGCCACATCTCGCGGCTCACGCGGCCGTGCAGCGCCGCCACGCCGTTCACGTGCTCCGCCGTGCGCAGTGCCAGCACCGTCATGCAGAAGGGCGCCTTCGGGTCGGCTGGCCGCTCCGAGCCCATGTCCAGGAACGCGCGACGCGCCAGACCGGCTTCGCGCCAGCAGGGCTGCAGCGCGTCGGCCACCATCTCGGCGTCGTATCGGTCGTGGCCCGCGGGCACCGGCGTGTGGGTGGTGAACACGGTGCTGGCGCGGATGCGCTGCAGCGCGTCCTCGAGCGATTCACCCTTGCGACGCAGCTGCGCCAGGCGCGCCACGCTGGCGAACGCGGCATGGCCCTCGTTCAGGTGGAACACGCTGGCCTTGATGCCGAGCGCCTTCAGCGCCATCACGCCACCCACGCCAAGCAGCACCTGCTGTCGCATGCGAAGCTCGGGCTCGCCCTTGTACAGGCCTTCGGTCAGACGGCGGTCCTTGGGGCGATTCGCCTTGCGGTCGGTGTCCATCAGCACGGCCTTCACGCGACCCACGCGCATGGTCCACAGGCGCACTTCAACCTTGCGATCGCCGATCGGCACGCGGATGTCCACGCCCGTGTCTTCCAGCGGCATGCGGCGCGGATCCCAGCGCGGCTCGATCACGCGCGTGGTGCCATCGGCGCGCAGCTGCTGCAGGTAATAGCCCTGCTGGTACAGCAGGCCCACCGCGGTCAGCGGAATGCCCAGATCGCTCGCGCTCTTCAGGTGATCGCCCGCCAGCACGCCCAGGCCACCCGAATACTGCTGCAGGCTTTCATGGATGGCGAACTCGCTGCAGACAGTCCCTTGGCGTCGGCGAATGCCTGCTGCTCGAACCACGCCACCGTGCCGTGATAGGCGCGGTGCGCATCGTGCGCGGCCTTCACCAGTGCGCAGAAATCGGCGTCGGCGCAGCGTGCCGCGAACACCGGCTCATCCACCTGACGCAGCACGGCCAACGGATCGTGGTTGCTCGCCTCCCACACGATCGGATCCAGCGCGGCAAAGGGTCGCTGCGCGATCTCGTTCCAGCTCCACCACAGGTCGTTCGCGATCTTCAACAGGTCGCGGCGCATCTCCTTGGCCACCTTCGCCTGGGCCATCACCATGGCGCCAAGCGGCGCTGGCTCGGTGCGGACGGGCTTGGGGGCGGCCTTCTCGGCCACGGACTTCTTTCGCTTGGCGGCTGCGGGCATGGAACCCGCTAAAGTCCCGCAAATCGGGCTATTTGGCAAGGCGGCCGGAATCAGCAGCCAACGCGATCAAATGGTTGGCCAGGCGGGCCGGGATGGCATCGGGCTGCATGCGCCAACACCAGTTGCCGTCGGCGAGTCCGGGCACGTTCATGCGCGCGGCGGGCCCAAGACCCAGCAGGTCCTGCATGGCCACGATGGCCGTGCGAGCGGGGCTCGCGTAGGCCAGGCGGATCAGCGCCTCCTCGGGCTTGCGACGATCTCCACCGGCATACGCCTTGAAGCGCGCCAGCGCCTCGGGCGAGAGGTGGCGGATCCATCCCCTGCTCACGTCGTTGTCGTGCGTGCCGGGATACACCACGCAGTTGGCCGGATGATGGTGCGGCAGGTCACCGCTGTCCGGCTCATAGAAGGCGTTGTGCAGCAACTTCATGCCGGGCAGGCCGAAGTCGTCGCGCAGGCGGATCACCTCGCGCGTGACGGCGCCCAGATCCTCCGCGATCAGCGGCAGGCGACCCAGCCTGCGTTCGATCGCGGCGAGCAGTTCGCGTCCGGGCGTGGGACGCCAGGCGCCCTTGCGCGCGGTCTTGGCACGACCGCTGATCTCATACGCGTGCACCAAGCCCACGAAGTGATCGATGCGCAGCGCGTCGAAGCGCGTCAGCGCCGTGGCCACGCGACTGGTCCACCAGCGGAACCCCTCGCGACGATGCGCCGCCCACGCGTAGTGCGGATGCCCCCACAACTGCCCGTCCTTCGAGAAGCAGTCGGGCGGCACGCCCGTGACCACCTTCGGGCTGCCATCCTTCTCCAGGCGGAACAGCTCGGGGCGATCGGCCACATCGGCCGAATCCAGCGTGACGAAGATGGGCAGATCGCCGA